>CAZNFS010000006.1:35116-40739 GCA_964572695.1 uncultured Desulfobacteraceae bacterium | reverse complement strand
CCACAAATTGCATTTTGCGTTTTACGCCCAAACGCTTTCCAAGATCTATGGAAACAACATCACCCACTCGATGAACAATATACCCTTCCAGCGGAAAATCTTTGATGATTTTTTCGGCCATGCTGACAACGAGCGCTTCCAGTCCGATGGCCGATGTGTCCTTTACGCTCTCGGCGGCAATAATGGAAGCGCTTTCCACATCGATAATCCGGGCGTTGACTTCAATGATATTCTGGAATCGCATCACCGAACCGGAAATGACCACTTTGACACCCAAAAGCTTGCCCAGTTGTGAGACACTGTCCTGGTCCAGCACCCCTGTCGCACCAAGCTCCTGCTCGCCCAAAATTTTCTTTAGCAGCCGCCGTTCGATTACATCAAATCGACCTTCTTTGACAAAGGCGGTAATCAGCCATTCGGCCACGATTTCACCCATATCTTCCGTTTCATCCCCTTTGCCCTGGATCGTAAAGTCTAAAACGGCAATTTTGGTCCTTTCGAAATCAGCCACAGCGGCAGAGGGGCTCACCATCAGGAAGGCAAAAAGGCAACCAAAGAGTATCGATTTTTTCATGTTCAAGCTCTCCCTATCTAAAATTCTGACAGCTTTGCGCGGGTTATCTGCTTATTTCCTTGTTTGCGCACGGGAATGAGCGGGTCAACCGCTTGATGTATTGTTGAGTGCGTAGTCAGCCGACCATAACAGAACTGTAAGTCAACTGCAATTTTTTTGTCTATCGGATCAGCTATGCGGATAACTTTTCTTTAATTGTATTCACCAGATCGAATCGACCCTGTTTTTCCAAAAGCGGAAGGAGTTCTTCGTAAAAGGGTTCGCGGTGGCGAATATTAATTTCAAATGGGGCAAAATGGTCCGCTGTCACATCGTTCTCAGAAAAAGCCTTTGTTTTGGCAAGTGCACCGATGGCGGCCAATTCGGTCATGGTGCGCACGCATTTCTCACATTTTCCGCAATTAAGTCGTTCTGTTACATTTGCCAGACAGACTCTGAAGTTTTGAAAGGCGATGTCCCAAGCGGCAATTAACCGAATTTTGTCCATCCGCGGCATTTCGACGTCCCGGTGAATAATTCGCAAATCATAACTCGAATATGCCGGATCGATGAGGGGGTGTGATCCGCAGGGAACGAGGTTCGGGATGTCGTATGACGAAGCAATATAGACAAGGTTGATCCGCGAGGCAAAGGTATGCGCCACGGCAGCCAGAACCGCTCCAAAGAATTTTTCCAGCCAAAGGTCCCGATCGTCACAAAGATGTCGAATATTGGTATAAACGGGAATGAGCCTAACCTTCGCATCGTCGGCAATGGGTGCCATGGCGGCTTTGGCTCTTTCGAAAACCTGATATTTCATCCCCCTTTTAACAACACCCCCGATATCAAATCCGTGAATCAGAAAACAGTCCTTTACCGCGCCCGGATGATCCGGTGCATAATGGAGCTTGTTGAGCCGCAGTGCCGCCAGAGAATCAAAGCCTCCGGATAAAAAAAGCCCCGCCCGTGCGGGTCGGTCGCTCCGGTCTATTTTAGAACTGGTTTTAGATTCAATTTTCAGAGATTTATACCCGTCTCCATACCACTCATGGATCAGCGCCATAATCGTGTCCAAACCCTCGCGCAAAAGGGGACAGATCTCAACATCCAGCGATATGCGCTTTTCGCCAAAATGCATGGCCGGCAGCAGGCATCCCACTAAAAACGCATGCGGATTACTGGTGAAATCGTTATTAAATTGAGCTTCGGTTTCAATATAAACCTCCTGCGCAGGGCGTTCGCAGTCTTCCCAGGTGACCAAAGCCGTCGCCCGAACGAGATTTTCGTTTTTGATCAGATTAAAATCGGTTATCCGCATATGGTCATTCCTACTATTTTGAAAACCAAGGATTACATTCTGCGGTTGCTGGAGTCAAGCGCACACACGAAAACATCACGCTAACGTCAAAATCAACTATAAGATAGTCAAAATTCCAAATAACAAACCCGCATATGATTTTGAAGAAATAACATTCCAAAATACTGGAAAAATGAAAATAGTTTAGGTCATTATGATTTGGAATTTGGGATTCATTTGGGATTTGTTATTTGGAATTTGGGATTTCATAGATCTCGTGGACGGCTACCGATTTGTATTTTGGTGCTTGGAATTTTTCTAATGGGTGTCAGGTGGCGGAACTTGATTAGAACCCCGTGAATGCTTATTTTTTGTCTGTTCAGCCCTGGTGGCTTTACAACAGGAATTGAAAAGGAGCTGACGATGAATATAAAAGCGAATCCACACCGTTACCCGGTGCTTCGATATATAACCGCAGTTGTTGCTTTTTTTTGGATATTGATTATTTTTAACGGATGTTTTGCCAATTACGGCCGGCTCAAGTTGAGCGCGGATGTGCAGCACGCCTTTGAAAACTTTCAAGCGTTTAAAAATCATCGCTACTTTTACAGCGGAAGAGAAAACAAACCTTCGGCCATCATCGGCATCCATCGCGACTATCGCTTTGAATCCAAGTACTGGACTGAGGTCGATCTTCAAAAAACGAGTCTAAAAAAACTGGTAAACCGATTGTATCCGCTTGATTATTCCCCCCTCTACGGATACCACATTTTGGACCCCAACGGAAAGAAAGCGGGCATCTGGTTTTCCCAATTCGCCCATACCACTATCCGGCTCGAAAATGACAACCGGCTCGTTGTTGTGACCCCGGAACCCATCGATACGCGGCGGTACGTACCCGACATGGCACAAAATTGAATTTGATTTTTGTTACTTAAACACCTATAAAGCCCCCTGAAACCACACCGGTATTAAGGCAAATGGCTGAAAGGGTAATATGGAACTCGAACCGGTTATTGGACTCGAAGTCCACGCGCAACTTAAAACTAAAACAAAAATCTTTTGTAACTGTTCAACCGCCTTCGGGGCACCCCCGAACACCCATACCTGCCCTGTTTGTTTAGGGATGCCGGGAGTCCTTCCGGTTCTCAATAAAAAAGTCGTCGAATACACGCTCCGCATGGCGGTTGCGACCCAATGCGAAATTACCCGGGAGAACCGCTTTGCACGCAAAAACTACTTTTATCCCGACCTCCCCAAAGGCTATCAGATTTCACAGTATGAACTCCCCGTCGCCCATTCCGGACATGTCAAACTCGAGGTAGAAGGTTACCCAAAAAAAATTCGCATCAACCGGATTCACATGGAAGAGGATGCCGGCAAATTGACTCATGATCCCGAGCGTCCCCACTCCTTGGTGGACTTTAACCGGACCGGTGTCCCCTTGATGGAGATCGTCAGCGAGCCCGATATCCAGTCGCCGGAGGAGGCGGGTGCTTACCTGCGTAATCTGCGATCCATCCTCCGCTATATCGACATTTCAGACGGCAACATGGAGGAGGGAAGCTTCCGCTGTGATGCCAATATCTCCCTCAGACCCGCAGGATCCGATCGTTATGGAACACGCACCGAACTCAAGAATCTGAACTCATTCAAACATGTTGAAAAGGCGCTTCAATACGAGATATGCAGACAAAAAGAAATTTTGGTCGAAGGCGGTCTGATTATCCAGGAAACGCGGCTGTGGAATCCGGCCAATAGCCGCACAACCGCCATGCGAAGCAAAGAAGAGGCGCATGATTATCGCTACTTTCCCGATCCGGACCTCCTCCCCATCGTCGTGGATGATGACTGGGTGGCAACGATCCAAAAGATACTTCCGGAACTGCCGCATGCCAAAAAGGAGCGTTTTAAAGATGGATACGGTCTTTCTTCTGATGATGCCGATGTGTTGACCGCTACCCGTGACGTGGCCGATTATTTTGAAGCGTGCGCCAATGCTTTTCCGCATCCCAAACAAGCCGCCAACTGGATCATGGGGCCGCTGCTGGGGCTGTTGAATGCCGCCGGAAAATCTATTTCCCAATCGCCTGTTTCAGCGTCCCATTTGGCTGAGCTGCTAAAACTTATTGACAATGGCGTTATCAGCGGTAAGATCGCCAAAACCGTTTTTGATGAAATGGCGCAATCCGGGAAACCGCCCCGGGTTATTGTTGCGGAAAAGGGTCTGGTTCAGGTGACGGATGTATCTGCTATCGAAGCCACTGTGCAAGACATTCTGCAACAGTGCCCCCGTGAGGTTGAGGCTTACAAAAAGGGAAAATCGAAACTGCTCGGTTTTTTCGTCGGGCAGGTGATGAAAGCCACCGGCGGCAAGGCCAACCCCAAAATTGCAAATGAAGCCTTAAGGCGCAAGCTGGATGAATGATTTTAAAACCTTTGCGAGTTTGCGCTTGGTCGGCTTGAGGAGAGGCAAGTTTCTAGTTTCAAATAACGATAAAAGGAGTTCTTGATTGAAAACATCATTTAATACCGTCCGAACACATTTGTTTTTTCTTGTTATCGCTGCAATTGTCCTGCACATTTTTGGAAATCCCGGTTTTGCCGATATTCAACCCAAAAGGGTCGTAGTAGTCCCCTTTAAAATCAATGCCCCGGAAAATATGGAGTACCTTAAAAACGGAATCACCGATATGCTGACCTCCCGGATTTCGTGGGAAAACAAGGTCTCCGTGGTCGGCAAGGAGGAGACCCTCCAGGCGCTGGCCGATATTAAGGCCCCTTTAAACGAAACCACCGCCCGTGAAATCGGCCGTAAACTGAAAGCAAATTATGTCCTTTTTGGGAGTTTGACCGTTTTCGGGAACAGCCTCAGCATCGACGCCAAAGTGGTCGATGTCACCGGAAGGAGGTCACCCCTTACTTTTTTCAATCAATCCAAAGGGATGGATGAAGTTGTCCCCAAAATAAATCTGTTTGCGGAAGATATCAACAGCCAGCTTTTTCAGCGCGTCAGTGTAACCCGAAAATCGCCGGCACCCTCTCAACCACAGCAGCCCGATATCTACAAGCATCCTGAGAAACTCCTCCAGGAAGGCGGTGGCAACATTGATGAAGACGAGCGTTCTCTTTTTGCTCGCAAATCGGGCAGGATACGGGCTCAAAAGGTCTGGAAAAGCCGTAATTTCAAATATCTCATCAACGGCCTTGCCGTTGGTGATGTCAATTCCGACGGCAAAGCCGAAACCGTCATCATCACACCCCATTCCGTCCGAATTTTCGGATATGAAAAAGGGCGCCTTTTTGAAATCGAGACCCTCGCCGTCAGTCGCCGACATAATTATATCGGCGTCGATGTAGCCGATATCAACGCGAACGGCGTGGCCGAGATTTTTATTACCAGTCAAACGTTGCACAAGGACAGCCTGTCATCTTTTGTCCTGGAATACGATGGGGGGTCCTATACCCGCATCGTCAAAGGAAGCTCATGGTACTACCGCATTTCGGAAACCCCGCAACGGGGTAAAATACTGCTCGGTCAGCGGAATGTCCTCGGAGACCCTTATGCGGGCGGTATTTTTGAGTTGAACTGGGAAAACAGAGATTATGTTCCCCAAAAGGAGATCAAAACCCCGCCTCAAACCAACCTGATGGGCTATATGGCCGGCGATGTCATGAACGACGGCGATGAAACAGCCGTGGCCTTCAGTGCCAGCGATCGGGTTATGGTAATCAATTCGGCGGGCAAAGAGGAATGGAAAGGGAGTGAACGC
>CAZNFS010000006.1:0-35074 GCA_964572695.1 uncultured Desulfobacteraceae bacterium | reverse complement strand
GTATGCTTTATGTTTCCGGTGAGATTACCGAGGCTGAACAGATCGAAAACCGCCGCTACCTCCCCATGCGTATCCTGGTCTATAAAAACCCCGCCAGCGGCAAAAGCGAAATCATCGTGGCCAAAAACCATGAACTAACCGGTCGAAAACTCAGGCTGCGAAAATTTGTCAATGGTCACCTTGAATCCCTCTCTTGGCACGGACTTGGCGTGGAAAGCAACTGGCGAACCCGCAAAATGTCGGGACAGATTCGCGATCTTTTTATCGCCGATTTTGACCACGACGGCAAAAATGAATTGATTGCCGCCCTTATCCTGAAAGAGGGTTCAATCGCTTTTACGGAAAAGAAGAGCACATTGGTTGCCTATGAATTGGAGTAACCATTCAGGGTTCAGCTAAATATTAAAGGTGTGCAACCGTTCCCAAAGCGGTTTTTCTTTTGAGAGGCTGTTAAACTCTTTAATCCTGACTGAAATTTGATCAAGCGGCACCGTAAAAGGCGCTCCTGCGCTATCTTTGGATGGAACCACGGCCCTTGAGGCCAAAAAGTGATTTTCTTTTTCTTTCCACCAGCTTGGAAACTGTATCTCGGTCCCGTATCTTTCTTTAAAATCATCGATATGATTAAAGATATAACTCCCCGGAAAAAAGGAATATCTCTGGAAAAAAACCCGCAGATATCCGCCGGCAAGCATCGGTGAAACCGTTTCATTTAAAAACTGTAAAAATTCCGCGTACGTCTCCGCTGTTTCCCCGGGATGGTTAAATATCAGAAACACATCGTGCAATATGTTTAACTCGCTGCATTTAAGTGACAATGTAACAAATTTTTTCAAATATGATGCGGGATTACGGGTTTTGTTCATAATCTTAAGCATCGTCATTGAAAAGGAATCGACGCCAAAATCGACCTTGAGATTTAACTCTGACATCAGTTCGATATCTTCTTCCTCAATCAGATCAACGCGTGTTTCAAACCAGAAGTAGCACTCGATCTTTGTCCTGATCAATTCCGCCAGAAAGGCCCTTCTCCAGGCCTTATCCAGGCCAAAGCAGGCATCAAAGATGGCGATATATGCGGGTGCCATTTCATGATTGATTTTTAAAATACGCTCGATCGCTTTCGATACTGGAAGCCGGTGCCATTTGCGTTTATATTCCATGCAAAAATGACACTGAAAGGGGCACCCCGATCCAAGGAAAACACCGACCGTTTTTTGGGCCTTATAATAGGGATAGCTGCGGAATAACGGCCTTATTTGGTATGTTTGCCGGCCCGCATTTGTCTTAAAACTGAAGAGTTTCAGTATATTTTGGATTTCGCCGCGGATGACATGATCAAAGGGTGTCCCTTCATACTCAAAGTCCTGCGGAACAAAGGTGGGGTGGTAACCGCCCACGATGATGATAGTTTGCGGATTTTTTTGTTTGATTTTTTGGGCCAGGAACTTGGAGGATAAATAATTAAGGCTGGACCAGCATGAGATGGCCACATAGTCGGCCTCGATGGCAAGAACCCTCCGGAGGGCGCGCTTTTTAAACGCCGCAAGGTCCGATTCCGTCTTGGGCCTGAAAAGTTCGTTTTCAAGATCAACCACCGCAACATCAAAAAAATCTTTTAAAAACGAATAAACATAGATCATATGCGGCTTTAGCTCGATAAGCCGGCCCCATTTCCCGGCATAAAACTCACCAGGGTATAATAGCAATAATTTTTTTCTCATTTACGAATGATGCTCTCATAAAATACGAAACACAATGCCAAAAAAAACCCGGAGCCTTTCGGCCCCGGGTTTTTAGTAAAATAACTGCTAAAGAAAATTCTTTAGAAGTTGATCTGCCATTTGGCGCCTACATAGGTCTCCTGATCCCCCGCATTGCCATCGCCGGAAGTATTATCCGAATCGTCCTTAAAACCAACTTCTGGGACGATGTATACGCCGGGCGCCATGGTGATTGCGCATTGGATATAATAGGACATGCCTGTACTCTCGCCACCACCACCGGTATCATGATTGTAATAGCCGACACCACCCTCGATGCCAAGCGAGTCGGTGGCTTTAAAAGCAATCGACGCGCCAAGCAGATAGGTGTCTTCATCCGCACCGCCACCGGAAGCAGTATTACCTTGGAGCCAGAGGCCATAATCCGCTGTGTTCTGACCAATGCTTGCAGCAGCCTTAATCTTTGCCGGTCCGAGACCGACGTTGAGCTGCGCACCTACCACATAGGCATCCACATCAGGCGTGTCATAGGTCATATAGCCGCCCACCAACTGCAGTGAGAACATGTCGGTCTTGAAGGAATAGGCAGCTTCAATTTTGGGAGCATTGTAGGCAGTTCCCCCTGAGGGTGCCACACCGGCGATCTTAAAAGAGCCGAAGCCCACCTGGACCATGCCGCGACGGCCGCCGTAAACGCCGCCACCATAGTTCAGCAGTCCGGCATCGCCGCCGAATACCTGGTTACTCATAAACAGGTTGAGCGGGGTATAGGTCTGACCCACCAGAAGCGTACCGGCACCGAAATTCCAGGTCCCGTAAAGTTTCCTTAAATTAATGCCGGTGCCGTATTCAAACCCACCGCCGACGGCATCCTTCTTGACACTGGCGCCGATACGGCTGTTGCCCTGCTGGCCCCATCCGAGGTTGTTAGCCGCAACATCATAGGTGCTCCAAAAAGTGGCCATACGGGCGCTGCCGTAAAAATTCCAGTCGGCCGATGCTGTAACTGCAAAGCTCAGTACCAGCGCAACCGATGCTAATAATACGATTAATTTCTTCATCTGTTAACTCCTCCTTAATGACGTTCAATTTTTAGTAAACAACCATTTAGAACTAATTCATCTGTGTGCGAATCCCGGTCACCCCCTTCCCAGATGCGATTTGGATCCATATTTGCCCGAACCCTTTTAACCGGACAAATATATATGTAAACACCTGCTATTAGATTATTTTCAAATTGTCAAGCCCTATTCAGTGAAATTTATTAATAATACACTTATTTCTCAGTATGATAGGGCCGGGTTGAATCGCCCGTGCTTGCATCCCGTTCTGCGGGGCTGCGCTCAAGACGCAAAATACGCTAAGATACGTGTTGGCAAAATATCACGGCTAGGGTGTTCGTTTGAACGCCTTTTCAAGGGTTGCCCGGGTCCATGTGATCCATGTGGGTCTCCCGTGGGGGCAGTACGACGGATGATCACATTCATCGAGCTGCCCCAGCAACCCTTTCATCTGGGTGTCGGAAAGGCGCTGATTGGCGCGGATTGTGCCGTGACAGGCCATCAGCATCAGGCTTTGTTCAATCGCCGTTTCCAGTCCCGGTGCAAAACCGATTTCAGCAATTTTTTCAACTATTTGAATCACCAGCGGTTTGATCTCGTCCTGGGCCAGAAGAGCGGGTATGGCCTTGACGACAAAGCTGTTGCCGCCAAAAGGCTCGATCTCCAACCCGAACCGGTTCAGCTTTGGTGCCAGCTGCACCAGGATTTGAGCCTCCTGAAATCCCAATTCCAGCGTCTCGGGTATCAGGAGTTTCTGAGAGGCCTGGATTGAATCTTGAGCGCTTTTTTTAAGTTTTTCATACACAATTCTTTCATGCGCCGCATGCTGGTCGATGATGATCA
Organism: uncultured Desulfobacteraceae bacterium; assembly: GCA_964572695.1. Taxonomy (GTDB): domain Bacteria; phylum Desulfobacterota; class Desulfobacteria; order Desulfobacterales; family CAZHA01; genus CAZHAH01. The sequence goes on along the minus strand of CAZNFS010000006.1, from coordinate 31,446 downwards.
ACTCCGTATCAGATTCGCACAGAATGTAGGTCGAATGGATCTGACCGATCACTTTCAGGTCGCCAAACCGTCGTTTTGCCCATAAAACCGCTTGCCGGGACGCTGTTGGAGCGCTCGGTTTCGGTTGATGGTCGATTTTTTCGGAAATCGATGCGTCGGACCGCAAAAAGTCATTGCCTCCCTTTTGATGCCTGTGATCCGCAGGTTCATACGCAACAGGACTTTCCGCGACGGATGCCGGGTCGTTTTCTGGAACCCCTTGCGACCATCCCTTGCGATCAGTTTGATCCAGGGTTTTCCGCACCGCCTTTTCAATTAAAGCGTGCACTTTGTGCGGATGTGCAAAACGGATTTCGTTCTTGGCCGGGTGCACGTTGACATCGACCAGATCAGGGGGAACGCCGATAAAGAGAACCGCCACCGGGAATTGCCCTTTCACCAAACGCCCGCGGTACCCCTCGAACAGCGCGTGCTGAACGGACCGATTATGGACGCTTCTTCCGTTGACGAAAATATAGATACTTCGCGATGTGCTGCGTACCTCCACGGGCGACGATATCCAGCCCGTTAGTGAAAGTTCGTCCTGGTTTGCTTTCAGACGCCGAAATTGATGCCTTGTCTTTTGGCCGATCACCTCCACAACCCGATCGAATGGATCTGAAACCGGAGGCCAATCCTTTACGATTCTCTGGTTATGCAAAAATTTTAGTTGAAGCGAAGGCCAGGCCAGTGCCATACGTGTCAGAAGATCGGCGATATGACTCAATTCGGTCTGCCTTGTCTTTAAGAATTTGCGGCGCGCAGGGGTATTAAAAAAAAGGTTTTTCACTGTAACCATGGTCCCCACCGGAGCGCCCACTTCCGAAACGCGCCTTATTTTACCCCCCTCGATGTCAATTTCGACCCCTGTCTCGGATGCGGTGTCACGGCTTACGAGCTTAAATCGGGAAACCGAAGCGATACTGGGAAGCGCCTCGCCCCTGAACCCCAGCGTGGCGATGGAATACAGATCGCCTTCAGCGTAGATTTTACTGGTGGCATATCTCTCCATCGCCAAAAGGGCGTCATCATGGTTCATTCCATGGCCGTTGTCGGATATCCGGATCAGGGATTTGCCGCCGTTTCCGATCTCAACCAGGATGCGCGAGCCACCGGCATCCAGCGCGTTTTCAACCAGCTCCTTGACAGCGGAGGCCGGGCGCTCAACCACCTCACCGGCGGCAATTTTGTTGGAAAGGATTTCGGGCAGGATTCTTACTTTTGACATGTTTACTGTCTGTGTTGAGCAGTTCAACGTTCAAGGTTCAGGGTTGAACTGCACCTTTTAAGTCTTTGGTTTAATATATCTGGCCAGAAACTCGGCATCCAGCGGGGAAAGGTCAAACTTTAGGCACGCCTTTTCGATCAGCTCACTCCGGTTTGCTTCGGGGTGGTATTTAAGCTCAGCTACAATCCATTGGGTCGCTTTTCTTAAATCCTCGCCTTGCGGCTGAATACCCATCGAGTCATTCCTCCCTAACGCAAAGTGCCGAGAGCATGGTAAGCGCTAAGGGCATAGCGCATGGCGCAAAGCAAAGAATTCTGTCCATTTTTTAATTCTCTCTCTGCCCGTTCAACGCTATGCTCTTTTCGCCATGCGCCGTGCGCTCTGCCCTCTGCGCCGTGCGCCTTGCGCTTTGCGTTACAGTTTGGGTTTTTTTTGGTGAAAGTCGGTGGCCTGTTCAAATCCATGTGCCACTTTGAGAAGCATTCCTTCATTAAAATGCGTGCTCAGTATCTGCAGCCCGATGGGAAGACCCGTTTTTGAAAACCCGCAAGGGACTGATATCCCCGGTATTCCGGCAAGGTTGGCCGATAGGGTGAATATGTCAGACAAATACATGGTCAAAGGGTCATCGGTTATTTCACCAATTTTAAAGGCCGGTGTGGGCGCCACGGGTGATAAAATGACGTCGCAGGAGTCAAAAGCCTTTTTGAAATCTTCCATTATCAATGTGCGTACCTGGGAGGCTTTTTTGTAATAGGCGTCATAATACCCAGATGAAAGGGCATAAGTCCCCAGAATAATTCTTCTTTTAACTTCCGGGCCAAACCCTCCCGATCGTGTGCGGCGATACATGTCCTTTAAATTCTTTTTTTCCGTATCTCTAAAACCGTATTTTACCCCGTCATAGCGGGCCAGGTTGGAGCTCGCCTCCGAAGGAGCGACGACATAATAAGCCGCTACGACAAATTCAGTGTGCGGCAGCGATATGTCGATGCGCGTTGCCCCCAAACCTTCGATTGTCTGAATCGCCTTTTCAAGCGCTGTTTTTACATCCGTGTCAACCCCCTCGATGTGATGATACTCCCGGGGGATCCCCACCCTGACTTTTTTTAGATTGCTACCTAAAAATTGCGTATAATCGGGAAGTTCAGCGGGAACAGAAGTGGAGTCTTTGTCATCATAGCCCGAAATGACATTCATCATCTGGGCACAATCAGTGACGCTTTTGGTCAAGGGGCCGATTTGATCCAAAGAGGATGCAAATGCCACCAGCCCAAATCTGGAAACCCTCCCATAGGTCGGCTTCATTCCTACAACGCCGCAATGGGCGGCCGGCTGGCGGATCGATCCGCCGGTATCGGAACCCACCGCGCCCAGGCACATGTCGGCCGCCACCGCCGCAGCCGATCCCCCGCTTGAACCGCCCGGAATGCAGTCCAGATCCCATGGGTTATGGGTCGCTTTGATAGCGGAATGCTCGGTTGACGAACCCATGGCAAACTCATCCATATTTGTTTTACCGATGATGACGGCAGCGGTCTTTTTCAGCTTCTGAACGATCGTCGCATCATAGGGCGGAATAAAATTTTCCAAAATCCTGGAAGCGCAAGTCGTTCGTAATCCCTTGGTGCAGATCAGATCTTTTAAGGCGATGGGAATACCGGTTAAGGCGGAAATGTTCCCCCCGGCAATTGCTCGATCGGCCGATTGGGCCTGTTGCAGAGCGGATTCAGAGTCAATCGTCAGATAGGCACCGACCTTGTCTTCAAGCAACGCGACACGATCCAAAACCGCACGGGTCAATTCTACGGAGGTTATTTCCTTTTGCTTCAAAAGCAGGTGCGCCGCTTGGATTGTCAATTCATAAAGTTGCATCGAAGTGGATACCCCGTATTTTATTACGACTCGATCACCTTGGGTACGATAAAATTCCCTCCCTCGCTTTCAGGAGCGTTGGCAAAAGTCATTTCTTCCCCAAGATGTTCTTTTTCAATATCCGGGCGAAAAGCGTTGCTTAAAAAAATGGCGTGTGAAGTCGGTATTACATCATCTGTATCCGCGCGATTCAGGGTATCGACATATTCCAGTATTTGTCCGATCTGCAGGGCTAGTTTATCAATCGCGGCGTTATCCAGTTCGAGTCGCGCCAGTTTTCCCACATGCATCACTTCTTCTTTGCTTATTTTCATGTCAGCTTTCCTCAAAATCAACTGTCGCCAAAATTGAGTGATTTTTGAGTTTACCGCAGGTACTTTGAAACGCTCAGTATAGATATCAGTATTCGACAATAATCCCTTTTATCTTATTTTTCCTTAGCGTTATCAGCATTTCTTTGGCCTGCGACCTTCCGGGGTACGATCCGATCCTAACGCGATACCAAATACCGCGATTGGGAATTTTACCGATAACCCGGTAGGCCGGATATCCCATGCGTTTTAATTTTGCGACCATGTTGTCGGCCGCCCGGGGATCTTTTAACGACGCCACCTGAATCGTAACCTTTTTTTTCTGTTTTGGTCCTGGACTTACGCTGGCAGTCTTTTTTCGTAATTGGGGTTGAATGATGGCCGGCTGAGTGCGGGGTATTCTTTTTTTGGGTCTAATCATCTCCTGGGCGACTCCGGGAATGTCTCTCTCCTTTAAAGCTTCATAAAAACCGAACTCCTGTCCTTTCTCGAAGACACCGGGCTGGACGCTAAACCTTTTTCTTTCTTTCTTGAGAACCGCTTCCTTTAAAGCGGTCAATTCGTTTTGAAGTTTTTCGATATCAAAATGTACCGGCGCTGTTCCCCTGCCTACCAAAATGCCGAGAACAAACATCCAGGCCGAAACAAAGACAATGATCCCGGACCATATCAAATATTTTTTCCCGGAAGCCTTGGCGGGCTGTCCCTTGCGCTTGGCCGTCTCTTTGACTTTTTTTACATAACTCACAATCGCATCTGCCATTTTTCTTGTAAGCGGCGCCGTAACCGCTTATCCATATCTTGATTCTGTTGGATTGATCAACCACAAAATGGGAGGGATTATGCCCGCTTGCGCCGGGCGGATAGCCGCCCGATCACATTCTTTGCGGGGCGCTGACCCCCAAAAGCGACAAACCGTTGCGGATGATTTTTTGAACCGCCAGTACCAGATAGAGCCGGCCGGATGTCAGTTGGCGGTCCTCGGTCAGAACACGGTGTTTGTTATAATAGGCGTGAAAGGCTGATGACAGATTTGCCAGATAGAAAGTGATGCGGTGCGGTTCCATAAAAACGGCACTGTTTTTGATCACCTCCGGAAAACGGGCCATGACTTTTATCAACTGGATCTCTTCGGGTTTGGTCAGCCGTTTCAATTCCTCCACCTCCCCGGTTGCACCACCCTCACCCTTTTCCTTCCCTTTGCGGAAGATACTGGCAATCCGCGCGTGGACGTACTGAACATAATAGACGGGATTGTCATTGGTCTTTTCTTTGGCAAGCTCCAAATCAAAATCCAACGGACTCTCGTAGTGGCGGGTCAAAAAAATAAACCGCGCCGCATCACTTCCGACTTCATCGATGACATCGCGCAGCGTAACGAATTCTCCCGCCCGGGTCGACATGGGCACCGGCACGCCTTTGCGCTGCAAATTGACAAGCTGCACGAGTATGACCTTAAACTGGTCCCGGCGTTGCCCCGAGGCTTCGATGGCAGCCGTCATGCGCGGAATATATCCATGGTGGTCCGCCCCCCAGACATCGATCACTCGTTTAAATCCACGCCGGTATTTATCGTGATGATAGGCAATATCGGAGGCAAAATAGGTCGTTTCACCGTTTTGGCGCACAACAACGCGATCCTTTTCATCACCAAAAGCAGTGGTCTTGAACCACATCGCCCCGTCTTTTTCATAAATGACCTTTGCGGCTCTGAACTTTTCGAGGATACGCGCCACTTCACCGGACTCATACAGATCCTGTTCGCTGAACCACTTGTCAAATCTGACGCCGAATGAATCGAGATCGTCTTTAATCCCCACCAGGATCTCCCGGGCGGCAAAACGGGCACAAATTGAAATCGCCTCGTCTTGGCTTTGTACCGTTAGAAGGTCTTCTTCTTCAGCTTGGATCCTGCGGGCGATATCGCTGATATACTCTCCCTGGTAACACTCTGCCGGGAAGGCGGTTTCTTCACCGGCAAGTGCTTTATATCTTAACCACACCGAATGACCCAACGTCCTGATTTGCCTTCCGGAATCGTTGATATAGTATTCTTTTTGAACGTCGTATCCACTAAAGGCCAGAATGTTCCCCACGCTGTCGCCCACAGCCGCCCCCCTTCCGTGTCCGACATGTAACGGCCCGGTGGGATTGGAGCTGACAAATTCGATCTGGATTTTTGCTCCCTGCCCGATATTTGAAGCCCCATAGCACAGATCATCTTCATTGATGCGTCGCAAAATTGGATACCAGGCCGATGGTTTAACAAAAAAGTTAATAAACCCGGGACCGGCAATTTCGGTATCGGTCAAGATCTGATCGGGATCGGTAAGCTCATTTTTGATTGCCCGGGCAATGTCTCGGGGTGGCATTTTTTGGGCCGATGCCATGATCATCGCAAAATTCGTCGAAAAATCTCCGTGGGTTTCCAGTTGCGGTTCTTCTATTTCCACCTCCGGGAATTCATCGGTCTGCAGTGCACCGCTGAGATAGGCCTTTTGGGCGGCCTCAAGGATCATGGCCTTTATTTTATTCTTCATATTACCTTAAAATTACGTTTATATTATCAACGCCAATGATAACCGACTAATTACATAAATGCACCTCATTCCCAATTTATTTCGCTCAAGTCAATAATTTTGACACTTGTTGTCCGCGATCGAAACCGGGTGAGGTCTGTTTTCCAAAAGCAGCGGTTTGTGGAGATGCATTTGCTATCTTTGTCTTTATTCCGATGAGTTTATTATCTTTCATCATTTTGTTGATTCTTTGACCTATTTTATTGTAAGAATTCCCTGAAGCGCCACGAACCAAACCTGCTTTCGGATATAGACACGCGTTATGGCACATCCTATTGGACATATCGGTCGCAAAACCATTCAAACCACCAGTCACCTTCTCGATCTGTTTGCTTTTTTTTATCGTATCTTTCGGCTGTTTTTTAATCGGCCCAAAGAAGGGCGTGTCCTGCTGAGAAAAATCATTCTTGAGCAGATCTATTTCACCGCCGTACAGGCACTTACCGTCATTATCCCCATCGCTCTGATTGCCGGCAGTATGCTGATATTCCAATTTGCGAGAATATCGGAACATTACGACCTTGGGAAAACAACCGTGTTTATCATTGTCCGACAACTCGGCCCGATTGTTACCGCCATCCTCGTCATCCTGCGATCAGCAACAGCCGTGACGATTGAAACCAGTTATATGAATGTCTTAAATGAACCGGAAGCCCTTGAAATGGCAGGCCTTGATCCACTGCGTTTCATCTGTGTCCCGCGTTTAATCGGAATAACGACCGCCGTCCTGTGCCTTTTTATTGTTTTTGATATCGTGTCTATTATCGGCGGATATTGGGTCATCTGGATTATCACGGACATTCCCATCAGCAATTTTCTCTTGCAGATTGTAAAGGCCATCACCGGGGCCGATATCATCGCCGGAATTGTGAAGGCGTTCTGTTTTGGAATCATCATCACCGTAACGAGTCTTTATCAAGGTTTTTTGGGGGAAAAGCAGATCACCGACATCCCGGTCGGAACTTCGAAATCGGCGGTTGAATGCGTGATCTTATGCTTGATCGCCAATATCCTTATTTCAGCGGTTTTTTATTTATAAGTCGCCATGCATCTCATTGAACTCACAGATTATGCCGTTTCGTTTTCAGGATCTGAAGAGGGTCTCAAAGGATATCAATTTGATCTTTCCAAGGGTGAGGCATGCGCCATTGAGGCCCGATATCCCCTCCAGGCCAATCTGTTTATAAAAGCGCTGGCTACGCTAGTTGCACCGGAATCCGGATCCTATCGGTTTGATGAAGAAATTCTCGATTTTTCAGATTATCGCAAGCTGCTCCCCTTTAAAAAGCGAATCGGCTATATTGCACCGGATTCATCTATGATCAGCAATCGAACCATTCGGGAAAATCTGTTATTCAGGCGTTATTATTATGAAAATTCACTCTCCATCGATCTGGATGAAAACACCATGGACTTGTGCCGGTTGTTTCATATCGATACCAAACTTCACCTGCGGCCGGGGCAGCTGCGACCCATCGACTTGCGATATGCCATTGCCATCCGGGAGCTGACCAAATCCTCTGATTTGCTATTGTTGGACCGCCCCGAAGATGTCATCAGTAAGAACCGGTTCAAGAGTTTTTCCGAGATTATCAAAAAAGACATTATGCCCAACCAGGCGGTTGTATTTTTCTCTCGTGACCGTTATTTTATCGAAACACTCGCCAACCGGCAAATTCAGATTGAAAACGGTCGCGTGGCAACGCGTCACATAAACCCTAAAGCGTAACGGGATAGATTCATCATGGAAATGACATTTACCAGACGCGAAAGAATTGTGGGTGTGTTCATCACCGGAATTGTGATTCTTCTTTTAGCAGCGGTGGTGATGATCGGCCGCGGTAAAGATTGGTTTGTGACCTATGTCAGCTATTATGCGACCTTTAAAGAGAGCTATAACCTCGCTGTTAACACGCCCGTAAAGCTCTTTAACGCCGATATCGGAAAAGTAAAAAAGATCACTTTGGTTCGCAACCTGGTGGAAGTTGAACTGGCGATTGCCGAGGCCCACACCGCAAGGATCCGAAAGGATGCCGTGGCCTCGGTAAAAAGTCCCACCCTGATCGGATCTGAATTTGTGGACATTAAACCGGGGGATCCTTTCGCACCTTTAATCCCCGAAGGCGGAAAAATCCCTTCCGTGGAAAAAAAATCGATTGCCGGTGTGCTTGAAGAATTTCAGATCGAAAAAACCACTAAAATGTTTGTGGAGGCGATTCAAAACCTTTCCCTGATCGTCCAAACACTCCAAGACCCCAAGGGCCCTCTTTTTTCCTTATTCGCGCATGCCAACAACAGCCTTGGCAGTCTGGATCTGATTGTACAGGACATCCAATCCGGCAAGGGAACTTTGGGGGATATTTTAGTTTCACGGGCGCTGATCGACAATATACAGGATAAGATCGACCGTGTCGGATCGATTTTAGAAAATGTCAGCCAGGTCACCGCAGGAATGCCGCAAACCATGGTGGTGGTCCAAGACACGCTTAAAGCATCCCAGCCGCTCATGAAAGGACTTGGCAGGGCTACGGCCAAGGTTCCCCGGACGTTGGATGAAGTCCAAAGGACGCTAAAGGTGTCACAGAAGGTGATGAAGAGTATCACCAAAACCACGGCCAAACTGCCCCAAGCCATCGATCAGGTTCAAGCGACGATTGGAACGTTTAAGGCAACCGGCGACGAACTGATCACCGGTTTGAAAGGGCTGAAAAAAATAATAAATGGGGCCGAAGAAACGATCACCCACCTCAATACCATTTTGAAAAATATTGAAAGAGGGAGTCCCGAAATTCCTCAGATCCTTAAAGTTGCCAAAGCGATGCTGCTGGATGTTCGCGACACCATCGGCAATTTGGACAAATTGATACATGCCCTTCAGAACAATATCCTCTTCCGTTCCAATCTCCCGCCGGAACCCAAGCTGGATAATATCGATGCCGGATTGCGGGAGTAAACTATTAACATTAATAAGGAGGATACCAATGGATTGGGGAATGCAAAATCGTTTATCACGGCTGATTAAATCCGACGGGCGCTGTATGTTTCTGCCCATCGATCACGGATATTTTCAAGGACCGACTTCTAAACTTGAAAAACCCGGCCAGACCATTCAGCCTTTAATTCCATTTGCCGACGGGCTCTTTGTTACACGAGGGGTTCTGCGGGCCTGTGTCGATCCCCACAGCAGCCCACCCTTAATTTTGAGAGTTTCGGGGGGCACAAGCATCATCGGTAAGGATCTTTCGCATGAAGCGCTGACCACCGGCGTGCAGGAGGCGATTCGACTCAATGTTGCCGCAGTGGGGATGTCGATCTTCGTCGGCAGCGATTACGAATACGACTCGCTTGTCAATTTGGGCAAACTGGTGGATGAATGTGAAAGTTACGGTATCCCCGTGATGGCCGTCACAGCCGTAGGCAAAGAATTGGAAAAAAGAGATGCTCGCTATCTGGGCTTGTGCTGCCGCATCGCGGCTGAATTCGGGGCCAAAGTCGTCAAAACCTATTGGTGTGAAGATTTCGATAAAGTGGTACACGGCTGCCCGGTACCGGTTGTCATGGCCGGTGGTCCCAAATGCGAAACCGCCCGAGAGGTTTTTGAGTTTGTACACGACGGCATTCAGAAAGGTGCCATCGGCGTTAATTTGGGCCGTAATATCTGGCAGCATGCTTTCCCGGTACCCCTGATGAAAGCGTTGCGTTCCATTATCCACCACAATGCATCGGTCGATGAAGCCCAGGAAATCTTTTTAGAGGAACAACAAAAATAATCTCACAAGTCACGAATTCAACAGCGAAATCCTATGGATAGTCAGTTTAATACTCAAGAATCTCTCGATTTTGTCGCGCAGTTTGCCGCATATCCTGAAGAATTGGCCTTGCGCTGCTATACGGCCCGCTTAATTGGTCGTCGACAGGATCTCGTCCTGCATGGCGGGGGAAATTCCTCGGTCAAGCTCAAGCTGCCAAATATCGTCGGTGAAGTGATGGAGACCCTCTTTGTAAAGGGTAGCGGAAAAGATCTCGCCACCGTCAGACCCCAGGATTTTACAGGGCTCCATTTGGCTCCGCTCAAGAAGCTTTTACAGCTTGATCAGCTTTCGGATGCCGCCATGGAAGATCAGCTTTATATTCATCGCATCTCCAGCCGGTCTCCCGATCCATCGGTTGAAGCCCTGTTACATGCTTTTCTACCATTCAAATATATTGATCATACGCATGCCGATAGCATTCTCACCCTCACCCATCTAGAAGACGGAGTTCAGATCACAAAGGATGTCCTGGGGGGGGAAATTGTCGTAACGCCTTACATTTCCTCCGGTTTTCCCTTGGCACGGGACATTTACAAAAAGCTTGTGCAGGAGCCGGATGCGGATGCGGTTATTATTCAGAATCACGGCATTTTCACTTTTGGCAAAACAGCCAAGGAATCGTATGAAAAAATGGTCGCCTATGCGGATCAGGCCCAAAATTACATCAACAAAAAGATCCGCGCCAAACCGCTGGTAACGCGACGGGATGATCTGATGCGCCCGAAAAACTTTATGGCCGCCCTGGTCCGTTTTGCCCAGGGCATTCGGGGAGCATGCACCCATTATGCGTCTGAAGATCATCAGCAACGGTTCTATCTCAGCAGTCGCTACACCTCTGAATTGGTGGAGATTTCACTTTCCAAAGAAGCCAAACGCCTCTGTCAGACGGGTGTATTAACCCCGGACCATGCCATTCGCACCAAAAATGCGATGGTCTATATTGAATCGCTACCGGAAGATGATGAGGATTTAAAGCAACTCATTTATCAGGCAATCGAAAATTATCAGATCCGCTACCAGGATTATTTTAAGCGCCATACCGGCAATCCCCAAAAACACGCCGACAAATTCGAATCCTGCCCGCGCTTATTTCTGGTTGCAGGACTGGGATTATTTGCCCTCGGCCAAACAATCAAAGAGGCGCACATTGCGGCCGATGTCTGCGAGCGTACAATCGCAGCCAAACTTCGTTCTTTTGCCATCGGAAGCTATGTTCCCATTTCCGATTCGCATGTGTTTGAAATGGAATATTGGGGTTTACAGCGTAAAAAGCTGGGGCGTGTTTCCCAGCCCATACTTGAAGGGCAGGTGGCAATGGTAACCGGAGGAGGAGGTGCCATCGGTTATGGAATTGCCGATCGCCTCCTGGCTGCCGGGGCGGCCGTGGCGATTGCCGATATTGACACTGATCGAATTCAGAAGGTTCACGATATTCTGTCTCACAAATATTCTGCAGAGCGCCTTCATACGCTTATCTTTGATGTCACAGACTACGAATCCGTCGTTGCGGCCGTAGAAAAGTTAAGTGTTCAGTTCGGAGGCATCGACATTTTGGTTCCGAATGCCGGTATTGCCCACGTGGCAACGATAGAAGATCTGGATCCCGACAAGCTCGATCAGGTTTTAGCGGTAAACCTTAAAGGAACGTTTACGGTGATAAAGGCTGTCATACCTGTTTTTAAAAGACAGGCCAGCGGGGGAAATATCGTCGTGATAAGCTCAAAAAATGTATTTGATCCGGGGGCCGCGTTTGCCGCTTATAGTGCTTCCAAGGCTGGTGCGCATCAGATCTCCAAAATTGCGGCCATGGAGCTGGCCGATTTGGGTGTCAGGGTCAATATGATCAATCCGGATGCGGTTTTTGGTGACGAAAATGTCTGCTCCGGTCTTTGGGACCTGGTGGGTCCTGACCGAATGCGGTCCCGCGGTTTAAGCTCTGAAGATCTGCAGGAATATTACTGCCAAAGGAGTTTGCTGAAAGTCCAGGTCTTAGCCGAACATGTGGGCAATGCGGTGGTCTTCTTTGCCAGCAATCTAACCCCCACCACCGGCGCCTCGCTGCCTGTGGACGCCGGAAATCCATCGGCTTTCCCCAGATAACGCCTGCCCCTAGCCCCTGCCGCCACTCCATCTTAACTTGGCTTTCAATACGTCGAAATAGGGCTGGTCTGAGATCGTAATCAGGTGAACCGGTTGACGCGCCTTTTTGACATCGATCCGGTCGCCTGCGGCCAGCTTAAATCCCGCCTGGCCATCCACGGTTAACATAATATCGGACGATTTTTTATCGAGCCGAATACCGATATTTACGGAATCGGGGGTGATCAATGGCCGATTGGTCAGTGTGAAGGGACATATGGGCGTCATGATAATGGCCGGGACGGTTGGATGAATAATCGGCCCTCCCGCAGCCAGAGAGTATGCCGTTGATCCGGTGGGTGTTGCCACGATTAAGCCGTCAGCCCGATAGGTCGTTAAAAATTGTTCGTCGATATACGTTTCGATATGGGCCAGCTGGGCCAGCGCTCCCTTATTGATTACGACGTCATTGAGGACCGTTTCATTGATGATGATCTTACCTTCCCGAACCACGGTTACTTGAAGACGCATCCTTTCTTCGGTGACAAAATGATTTTCCAGGATAGACTGCGCCGCTGCAAAGAGGTTATCTTCGGTCGTGGCCGCCAGAAAACCGATCTCCCCGAATTTAACGCCCAGAACGGGAACCTTTTGATCGCCGATCCATCGCACTGCGCTCAAAAATGTCCCATCACCCCCCAGAACAAAAAGACAAAAGAGATTATCGGGCGCAGCGGGCTCCTTTTTGCTTTCAAGGTGCTCTTGGGAAACCGTGTTTTCTTTGCGGACAACCTGCACCCCTCTTGCAGATAGCCATTTTTCAAGTTCATCCGCTTTGTTGATCGCTTTGCGATCCCGTTTGACAACTAAACCGATTCTTTTCACGCTGAAATCACGCTCCTTTTGAGATTAGAATATCATCTATTTAGACTTTTATCAAAAGTCTCCTTATTTGTCAGTGAGAGATTTTATGTTGCTGCGCATCCAGCCGGGGGCTGATTTTTACCGCAAAATCGCCAACTTTATTGAGGGCTTTATATTTTTGAGGCAAATCGGCCAAATTATCTTTAAACCGTGCGCGAATTGCAGGCAGGGAATTTAGAGCGCCCACCCGCCGTCCGTTCGACAATACTTTTATTAATAATCGCCGACACCCCTTGATGGTTTCATCACGGTCGCCGATTACATCCTCCGCATAGCAACCGTTTTGAGCCAACCTTCTAAACACCTGTTTTTGACCTGCCAGTGTCGTTTTGTTCGGGCTGAACTTGCGGACGTTTCGATCTTTAAACCGCACCAGTTTATAAACGATATCCACATATGGTGCATCGCTCGAGACACCCACTTTTGTCCCCGCCCCAAAGGCATCGATCCGGGCATCTTTCGAAACGGCTTCCGCAATCTTAAACTCATCAAATCCCGTACTGGCATAGATTTTGACATCGGAGAAACCGGATTGGTCCAGGATTTTACGGACCTTAAAACTTAAATCGATCATATCACCACTGTCCAATCGCACCCCGTTCAATGAATGGCCCCTTTGTTTTAACGCCTGCGCGACTCGCACCGCCCGCTGGGCGCCTTCAAGCGTGTCAAAAGTATCGATTAGGAGGATTGTGTTTTGAGGATGGGTTTCGGAATAAGCGGTAAAAGCCGCCAGCTCGCTGTCAAAGGCGCAAATAAAGGAATGCGCCATCGTTCCGGAAGTCGGAATACCATACACCTTGCCCGCAAGCACATTGCTGGTTCCCGCAAATCCTGCGATATAGGTACTTCGGGCCACCATCATCCCCGCATCTTGACCCTGGGTTCGGCGCAGTGCAAAATCGAGCAGGGGCCTCCCCTGTGCGGCAATTACACACCGGGCGGCTTTGGACGCGATCAGGGTCGAAAAACCGATCGTATTTAAAATGAAAGTCTCGATCATCTGGGCTTCGATGACCGGTGCCGTAATCTCCAGGATCGGTTCGTTGGGGAAGAAAACTGTACCCTCCGGCATTGCCCAAACCTCTCCGGAAAATCGAAGTTGCTTTAGATAATCAATAAAATCATTCGCGAAGAGACCGCTTGCCTGAAGATACTGGATTTCATCATTTGAAAAGCGATAGGATTCCAGCGCATTTAAAACATCTTCGAGGCCGGCAGCGACAAAATAGTTCCTTTGGGGGGGGAAATTACGGATAAAAAGTGAAAAAGTGGCCTCCTGCGTAACCGCATGGGCATGATAACCGGCCGCCATGGTAAGCTCGTAGAGATCCGTAAAAAGGGGACCCGCATAATGGTTATTATTCAATATTGGCACCGTAAACTTGCTGCATTCGTTTTAAAGCGCTTCATATTACTAAGATAACTATTTTATGTCAAAATGAAACCCGGCATCAGCTGCTTTACGAGGCGCATGGCAAAGTCTGCGCTTCAGTTTTTGACAAGTGGGCTCAACAATAGTATGGTGATTGTTCACAGGCTATAATTCTAACAGATCAAAGAAGGACGATTATGAAACGGGTTTGCTTGTTATGGGTGATTATTTTTTGTTTCTTTCTTGCGGCCTGTGGCGGGGGCGGGAAAAAGACTCCCAGACCGGAGCATCTCGTCGCCGGCACAAAGGAGATCCAAAAAGGAATCGCCTGGTATCAAAAGGGATGTTACAAACGCGCTTTGGGTTACTTTTTGAGGGCGCACGAATCGTTCGTATTATCGGATCAGCAGTACGGCGTCGCCATGAGCTTGAATAATATCGGCAACGTGTACCGCCACATGGACAAAATCGCCAATGCCATTCTCTTTTTTGAAGAGTCCTTTGATATTTACTGGGATTTGAAGAATACGGCCAGCGCCGTTCAAGTCCTTTCCAATAAAGCCGCGGCGTTGATTGACGACAATCAGCTCCAAAACGCCTCCGCGGTTCTTTCTTTGGCCAAAGGGATCGCTCAAAAAAATACCCTAAATGATAAGCCGCTTTTACATAACCAGGCGATTCTTTTAATAAAACAAAAAAAATTCCAACAGGCCGAAGAAATCCTGCGCCGGGCCCTGGATACGACCGATCCATCCGATTTGTCGGCCGGAGCAACGGTTAATTTTGCCTGCGGCAACCTCAACCTGGCCAGGGGAAAGTACGCAGAGGCCGTCAAATACTTCAAAATCACGCTCGCAGCCGACCGATCACGAGGTTTTTATAAAGGCATGGCCGATACGCTGGCCGCTCTCGCAACGGCCTTTGTGGGGCTCGGGCAAAATGCTCAGGCCGCCGATTATTATAAACGCAGTATCCAGATTTACGCCCTTATTGAAAATAAAAAGAAAGTCCGGCAAACTATGGATGCCTTTGAAAAAACGGCTAAGGCGGCAAATTTGGATACACGCGTCACCAAATATTTTGTGGGCAAATGGTCCAAAGGCCAGGTTTTTCAAGGCCCTTGTCAATAGCAGTCCCGCCCGGTTAATTGTGAACCTCATCGCATTTTGATTGTACCTAAATTCGGTCCCGCATCAGCTTTTTGACTTCCTCCCGCAGTTCGGGATTTATAGCCCGCCACCGAGGACGGAGCGCGTTGTCTTCATGCCAGACGAATTCAACGGCTTCGTAGCGTTCCGGAATTGTATGTTGCCCTTTGGCGCCGTATGTGGACGCGGCATAGTATTCGATGAAAATCATTCGCTGCGGATCGAGCTTAAACTCGCGGGCCACGCTGGTAGCCACATGACTGACACAGCTTCTGACCGATACTTTGCTTTCAGCAACATCTGAAACCACCACGATAATCGGTCGCAGATGCATCAAATCCCTCTGGGGGCCCATTCTAAGGTCATAAATACGAAGCCGGCATTTGCCACTTCCTAGGCGAAGTCTGCCACCCCATCCCGCCCATGAAAAAGTATCATCATAAACCAGCATTCTAGACCCCCGTGCCATCCGGTTTCTGGCCTCTTGCATTGGTTCAATAAATATAATATGCGTAACCGGCCTTGTAAAACAAAAAGGAACCGATTCGAATGATAACCCAAAACGACCACGATATGATTCACCGCCTGGAACATCAGAACAAAGACATCTTCCTTGTCGGAACGGCACACGTCTCAAAAGAGAGTACGCAACTGGTGGCATCGGTGATTGAGGAGGCGAAACCGGATACGGTTTGCGTTGAACTCTGTGAACAAAGATACCAGGCCATCAAACAAAAACACCGCTGGAAAGAAACCGATATCATTAAAGTCATTAAAGAGAAAAAAGCCTTCCTTCTCCTTTCAAATCTTTTGCTGGCCTCTTTTCAGAAACGAATCGCAAAAAAATTCGGAATAACGCCCGGCGCCGAAATGCTGATGGCCATTGAAACGGGCGAGCACATCGGCGCCCACATCCAACTTGCCGACCGAGACATCCGGGTGACAATGTCTCGCGCCTGGCGCGCAATGGGATTGTGGGGGAAGATCAAGCTTCTGTTTCAATTGTTATCATCTATAGGAGAGGTAGATGAAATTAGCGAAGCCGACATCGAACAAATGAAACAGGAAGATATCCTCCAAACCCTCCTGGCGGAGGTTGAAAAAACGCTCCCGGTGCTACGAGAAATTTTGATCGACGAACGGGATCGTTATCTGGCCCATCATATCCAACATGCCCCGGGGGAAAAGATTGTCGCGATTGTCGGTGCCGGCCATGTCCCCGGCATAAAAGCGCATTGGCAGACGGCTGCCGATATCGAGGAGTTGAAGGCCATTCCGCCCAAAGGAGTTTTGGCGCGCTCCTTGAAATGGATTATACCGTTGGCGATATTGGTTGTTTTTATCTGGGGTTTTTTTGCAGGCGGGTCAGATGTTGGAAGTCATATGATTACATGGTGGGTTTTGGCGAATGGCATTTTGGCAGGTATGGGTGCCGCCCTGGCTTTTGCACACCCGCTGACCATCCTGTCTTCAATCCTGGCAGCGCCGTTAACTTCCTTAAATCCTATGATTGCTGCCGGTTGGGTTTCGGGTTTGGTCGAAACGTTTGCCAGAAAACCCAAAGTCAAGGATTTTGAAAATTTGCCCCGCGACATCCTTTCCGTAAAGGGATTCTGGAAAAACAAGATTACGCGGATCCTGCTGGTGGTCGTCTTTACAAACCTTGGAAGCTCGCTTGGGACGATGGTCGCCATCCCCTTAATGCTGAAGGTGTTGTAAGTGCTAAGGTAGAATTTTGACTACCTTGCGACTGATTTCCCTGCCGTTCGCATTGCGGTATTTTTGTTTTTCGATTCTGAGGCGGTTTTCGGCAAACAGCTGAATACATTCTGAAAAAAGATCCCACTCCAATTTGAGTCCCTTTTGGCGGATATCTTCTAGCCGATCACCTTCCTGGATCGGGAACGCTCGCTGACCGATAATGGGTCCTGAATCTTCTCCATAATCGACAAAATGGACCGTGCTCCCTGCGACTTTGCATCCATATCGGAAGGTGTCTCCATAGCCATCGGTCCCCGGAAACGCCGGCAGAAGTGCCGGGTGAATATTCATAATTCGGGGGCAGTGCGGATCGACGTTGATTTTATCGATCAGATAAGGGGTCAAATTACGCATAAACCCTGCCAGAATCAAAAGATCAAACGGATAGGCCCTCATTTTATCCAGCAGCTGAGCTTCGGCGCTGACCCGTGAGATAAAAAACTGCCTTAATTTTTCTGCCTCAGTTGCTTTCGAAAAAAGGGTCTGTTTTGACAGCATCTGGTCTAAATTAAAATCCGTCGGCAGGTCGCATTGATATGGAACTTTGCGTTTTTTTGCGATGATCGATGCATAATCAACTACAAAGGTCGGAATTTGACGCGTCTGCGCCTTTTTGAGCCCCGAAGCTCGCGGGTTATCCGAACCCACAAAGGTGACTTTAGCATTGATCTTTCCTGTTTCGCAGGATTTAAGAACAGCTTCCAGATTGGTTCCGGTTCCGGATATCAAAGCCCCTAGGCGTAATTTTTCCGGCATTTGATTTCAGCCCCCCTTAATTATAAAACAGTTCTCGATACTGCCATTGATGATTTCGTAAAAAGTTGCGAATTCTACTATAGATGGCTAAGTAAATTCGATAGCAAAACGCCGTTGATGTGTCAAAGCCGAAGTGTTGACCGAGTACGAAAACGAATCTGCCCAAAGGTTTGTTATCAGCCTTAAAACTGTTGCAACGGTTTTGCAATTGGACTAAGCCTCCTTAGAATCATGAGCCTTGCAAACATTGAAAAAGGCGGACGGGCTTATTTTTTTCTGATCTGTCTGTGCTGTTGCTTTTATCTTCCGGGATTGACCACACTTCCGGTCACGGATCGCGATGAAGCGCGTTTTGCCCAGGCCAGCCGCCAGATGCTGGAAAGCAAGGACTATGTCAATATTCGTTTTCAGGATACCCCCCGAAACAAAAAACCGATCGGGATCCATTGGTTCCAGGCCGTTTGGGCAGGACTGATGGGTGGTCCCCAAGCGCCTGTCATCTGGGCCTACCGGATTCCTTCAGCGCTGGGGGCCATCATCACCGTGCTCTTGACATTTTATTTCGGCCAGATCTTTTTCAACCGGAAAATCGCTTTTCTGGCGGCTGCACTTCTGGGTACCAGTCTCCTGCTGACCGTCGAAGCTCATCTAGCCAAAACAGACGCTTTTTTACTGGCCTGCATCGTCGCCATGCAGGGGGCCTTAGGCAAAATATACCTACATTCTTCGGAAAGTAAAAATCATTCTTTCGGGCCAGCCTTATTGTTCTGGATTGCCTGCGGACTCGGCATCTTAGTTAAAGGCCCGGTGGCACCAGGGATTGCCTTTCTGTCCATCGTGACGCTTGTGATTGCAGATCGTCAATTAGGCCTGCTGCGAGCGCTTCGGCCTGCAATTGGCGCTGTCATTCTGGCAGTTTTGGTTATGCCCTGGGTGGTGGCGATTGCCCGCTCCACCCAGGGGTCCTTTTTCAAGGATGCCTTTTTAACAGATATACTGCCTAAATTGATCTCCGCCCATGAATCGCACGGCGCCCCGCCGGGATACTATACGCTAATATTTCTGTTTCTGTTCTGGCCGGCCTCTTTGCTCGCCATTTGGGCGGTAAGACCGAGTCTAAAGCGTCGTCTCCAAAAACCGATTCGCTTTTGCCTGGCCTGGATCGCTCCCACCTGGATCCTTTTAGAAATCATCCCCACAAAACTGCCGCATTATGTGCTGCCCACCTTTCCGGCGATTGCTTTGCTTACCGCCTACTGTCTGTATAATGCTCAGGAATCTTTTCAAATAAGAATGAAACCCGGTTTTTTAAAATGGATACCCATCTCCCTTTGGTATGCTTTTGGGGGAATCCTGGCAATTGGCATAACAATCCTGCCCCTGGTCTTTGCCGGGCGCTTCTTCCCGATCAGCCTGATCCCCATGACGGGTTGTCTGATCATTCTAATTCTGATGCCCCGCTACTGGCGTAGCGGAAAGCTGTTAAGAGCCGCCGTGGTGGCCATCGCAGGAAGCCTGTTGGTTATCGCGCCCTTGATTCATTCCATCTTACCGAACCTGGAGCGTCTTTGGCTTAGCCGGGAAGTGTTTCATACCGTGCAAAGACATTTTCCAGATCAAAAGCCGGTCCTCTTATCCATCGGTTATGAGGAGCCGAGTTTGGTGTTTATGATGGGAACTTCGACCCGGCTGACACATCCGGAACAAGCTGTCAAATATCTTAAGAAAAACCCCCCTGCGTTGGTATTACTTCAGAAAAAAGAAGCCCTGAATTTCAAAACACTGACCAAGCAGGCAGGCATGGTACTCAAACACCTTGAAACAATTGAAGGACTTAATTATTCTAAGGGGAAATGGCTGTTTTTAGAATTATACGCCCTTGAGGGAAGCTGATTGGCGGGGACCCTGCAGGAAAGATGAAACAAGAACTAATCTTTGTTTTCGGTATGGTTTTGAAGAAAGTTCTCGATTTGTGAGATCTGATCCAAATGGAGCTGCCGGAACTTCACCCCGCAACGTCGCATTTTAACGGAGCTGAATTCAACTTTACTTTTGATTTCAAAGTCTGAAATGGTTTTGTAGGGGATGTTTTTAGACTTGAAACCGATACCGGACAAAAAAATGTCGAGTTCAGCGTCTTTTTCCGGGCCCTCTTCTTCGCCCATATACGTAAAAGCAAGTCCGCCTTTGCTGATATCGAGTATTTGACCCAATTTGCGGGGAGCGGTGATAACTGCAAAGGCGCCTTCCCTGGCGGAAAACCGTGTAAAATCTCTATTGTCAACAGATACCGTTTGGCTCATGACATCCTCCCGCTATCGGTTTTGGAAAGCTTTGATAATGGCAGACCAGACTTTAGGCTCCTTTTTGCATCCTAACTCAAATCCATGTTGTTCTGCAAACGGTTGCGCCGCTCGTATCAGTAATCGTCACCCTTTTAGGGCCCGGTCCTCAGGACCGAATGTTGACTTAATCGCCGGTTATCAGGTTTAAAAAATAACGATGAAATCGGAAATCGGAGGTGAGTTCAGGATGGAAAGATGTGCCCATGCATTTTCCTTCCTGTACGGCAACGGCCGTTCCATCGGTAAGTTTTGCGATGACCTCCGCCCTCCCCCTGACGGCAATGATGCTGGGCGCCCGGATAAACACCGCCGGAAACGGATGGGTTGAATTATTTTCAAATACGCTTACCGCAAGATCAGCTTCAAAGCTATCCACCTGGCGGCCAAAGGCATTGCGTTGGACGATGATGTCCATCAGTCCCAACAGCGGCTGGTCGAAATCGGTTTCCCGGGCAAGAAAAATCAGGCCGGCGCAAGTCCCCCAGACCGGTTTTGTGGCCGCAAAATCACGAATCGGTTCTATAAAATTGTACTGTACCGCCAGTTTCCCGATCGTCGTACTTTCGCCGCCCGGAATGATTAACCCTGCCAGGCCTTCCAACTGTCCGGGAAGTCGAACTTCGACCGTTTCAACACCGAGTTGCTCAAATATTTGGGCATGTTCGATGAAAGCCCCTTGCAGGGCCAGCAGGCCCACCTTCATATATTTTGTCCTTCTATCTTTACCATCCGCGCTTAGCGAGCTGTTCTTCTTCCGGCAAGGTACTTGCACTGATGCCCACCATCGGTTCACCCAGATTTTCACTCACCCTGGCCAGAATATCAGGATCATTATAATGCGTTGTGGCCTCCACAATTGCCTTGCCGCGCGATGCGGGGTCCCCGCTTTTAAAAATACCCGACCCGACAAAAACGCCGTCGACACCGAGCTGCATCATGAGCGCCGCATCGGCCGGTGTCGCAATCCCGCCAGCCGCAAAATTCACCACCGGCATTCGACCGAGTTCTTTGGTTTCTTTAACCAGATCATAAGGTGCACCGATGTCTCTGGAATAGGACATCAACTCCTCATCCGGCATCAATTTAAGCCGCTTGATTTCACCTAAGACATTTCGTGCGTGCCGCACGGCTTCGACGACATCACCGGTACCGGCTTCACCTTTGGTACGTATCATGGCCGCACCTTCGCCGAGGCGACGCAGTGCTTCTCCCAGATTGCGACAGCCACAGACAAATGGCACCTTGAAGTCATGTTTATTGACGTGATGCATTTCATCCGCCGGTGTCAGAACTTCACTTTCATCAATATAATCCACTCCGATCGCTTCCAGAATTTGGGCTTCGACAAAATGACCGATGCGGCATTTGGCCATTACCGGAATCGATACCGTCCGGATAATCTCACGGATCAACACCGGGTCCGACATGCGTGCAATTCCACCGTCGGCGCGGATATCGGCGGGGACGCGTTCCAACGCCATCACGGCCACGGCGCCGGCTTCCTCGGCGATCGCGGCATGCTCCGCTGTAACCACATCCATGATAACCCCGCCTTTGAGCATCTGGGCCAGACCGCGTTTGACGGTAACGCTTGCCACCTTTGTCAATCCATTGTTTTCGCTTTCATTTTCCTGGTTTCCCATATTTACCTCCGGCTAAAAGACAATTGTTTTTAATGATTTAACATAAAAGAAAAATTCTAAAATAGAAAACGTATTATTTGTCAATCAAAAATATTCCCCGTAATCTCGAGTTGGATTTGTGCCGATTGCTAAACCGTCTAAACCTGCATTTTAAAAATGGGTTGAGAATTCCGCATGTTTATCATAAATTTATAGAAAGAAGATCATCACCCGGGAGGAGGTGTACCACATGGCGCTTTTCCTTGTCCAGCATGGAACCAGTTTGTCTAAAGACCTCGATCCTGAAAGAGGCCTTTCGGAACAAGGCCTCCAGGAAGTTACAAAAATTGCGGCCGCCGCGAATTCACATAAAATTCATGTCGCGCGCATCTATCACAGCGGCAAGAAAAGGGCGCTTCAAACCGCCCAAATAATCGCAACGGCCTTACAGCCTGAAAATGGAATACACTCAAAGTCAGGATTGAATCCGTTGGACGATGTGGTCTCCTTTTTGAATGTCATTGAAAAAGAAGATCATCTCATGCTTGTGGGCCATCTTCCGTTTATGGAAAAATTGACCGCATTCCTCATTACCGGAAACGCCGACAACAGTGTCGTCAGATTTCAAAATGGGGGCATTGTGTGTTTAGAAAAGGATCTCGACCGAAACACATGGCTCATCAAATGGACTCTTTTCCCCACAATCGGGTAGATCAGCCCGTTTCATTTTTTGAGAAACAAATCCCAGATGGCAACAGAGGTTTTGAAATGATTGATAAAATCATCGAACTAATCGTTGAACAGTCCCAAAAGACAGCGGGACAGAATGCCGCGGCCAGACTCCATTCCGTACTAATGGAAGTGGGCGATGGCGTGGGCAGGATCATCGTGGAAGAGCAGAAAAAAGAGCGTTCCCTGGGTTTGTCCAAACAGCCCCCGGGCAAAAACGCCTGTTAGCGGCAGCGCCAAAATGTCGTGACCGCAAAAAAGAAAATTATGCCAAAAACTATTGTGAAGCGACCTTTGATTCGGATCGTGATTGGCCTCCTCCTTGTTCCGGGATTGTTCGGCGGAGGATATTTCACTTATGTGATATTTGTCACCACCAACTTCCATACCGTAGTTCCAGGAGTCGTATATCGTTCGGCTCAGCCGTCACCTGAGGACGTGCGGATCTGGACGAAGACATATGGCCTAAAGACGATTGTAAATCTTCGCGGCAAGTGGAAGAATGAACCCTTCTATATTGCCGAAATTGCTACGGCTAAAGAGCTTCAAATCGGGCATATCGACATCCGCTTTCCGGGCATAAGACTGCCCTCCGGGGATTCCCTGCGTCGCTTCGTGGCCGCCTTGGAAAACTCGCCCAAACCGCTTCTGCTGCACTGTCGTATGGGGGCAGACCGGGCCGGGGTCGGTAGTGTGATGGCGGCCATGGCGCTTGGAGGCGAGTCTTATAGAAAGGCCCGGGGCCAGATGTCGATACGGTATTTGCACTTTAGCAACAATCCCGCCAAGATAGCTGGATTGTTACAGCAGTATGAGGCTTACTGCCGCAGCCGCAACGTTGGCACCGGCGGCTGGCATGAGTTTAGAAAGTGGGCAATGAATGTTTACCATTTGAATTAGATCTATGTTGATATTAATGTGCCGGTCACAGTTTCTGCCAGACCCGGCCAGATGAATAAGGAGGTAAATGTGATGAATGTTAGAAAGGCCCTTCTGGCCGGTAGCTGGTACCCCGCTGGTTCATCAGCCTGTGAGCAAGAAATTGGCCGCTTTCTCGATGAGTATGATACGGGCACCCTTTCATCCCAAAACCTTATCGGCGGTATCGTACCGCATGCCGGCTGGTATTTCTCAGGCAGCATCGCCTGTAACGTCATTCAATGTCTGCGCCGGGAAAGCCCGCCCGATGTCTTTATCGTCTTTGGAATGCATCTCCATTCCGGATCGTCAAATGTCATTATGACTCAGGGCGCCTGGGAGACGCCCTTTGGACCCATCCAAATTGAAACCGAACTGGCCGGGGCCCTTGCCAACCGGTTTGACTTTAACATTGAAACACCCGATGATTTCTCTCAGGACAATACCATTGAAGTTCAGCTTCCATTTATCAAGTATTTTTTTGAAAATGCCAAAATCGTTCCCATCGGTTCACCCCCGGTTGCGGCGTCGTTTGAAATCGGAAAGGCAGCCGTGGATACGGCCCGCCAGCTGGGACTTCAAATAAAGGTTTTAGGCTCCACCGACTTGACCCACTATGGCCCTAACTACGGCTATACTCCGCAGGGGATCGGTGCTAAAGCCTTTGAATGGGTTCGAGATGAAAATGATAACGGCATCATTGAAGCAATGCTTTGCATGGACCCCGAGCAGGTACTCCAGGAGGCCCGGAAACATCATAATGCCTGTTGTTCTGGTGCAGCCGCAACTGCCATCGCCACGGCCAATTATCTCGGAGCAGATTCAGCTGAGACAATGGCTTATGCCAACAGCTATGATAAAAATCCCGGGGATAGCTTTGTCGGGTATGCCGGCATTGTTTTTTAGTAGCCGTTCACTGTTCAAATGTTCAGGGGTTCAGGATTACAAGGCTCATTGGAGTGCTGGAGTACGGGGAAATAACAAATTACAAACATCAATTCCAAATAAATTCTAAATTACAATATCCAAATCTCAAATAAGATCAGAAGCTAATTGTTTTGAATTTTAGTCACGAACTCTTAAGCGATGGCTAAGTAAAAAGGTTCATATACAAGGCGTAGTGTTTTTTCAGGAACGAGGCTATGCATGTGGTATGCCGAGTGTCTGAAAAAAATACTACAACGCAGTAGATGGGACTTTTTATGACCCCATCAAGATATAAAGGTAAAGCTCGCGCGGCCCGTGGGCCCCGAAAACCATTTGAGCTTCGATATCGGCGGTTTTACTCGGTCCTGAAACAAACGTCATGCAGTTTGTCAAACCCTCCGGGCCTGTTTGCGGATCATATTTTATAAGCGCAAAGAGTTCCTTCATATCTGCAATAATTTGACTTTCTTTAATCACGGCAACATGAATCGAGGGGAGTAATGAAACCGATCGCGCCTGACCGATGCGTGTTCGCAATACCAGCGATGCCGTATCTGCCATACAAAAATCAGCCGATGTTATACCGACATATGAATCGATAACGTGATTGCGTACTGTTTCACAGCCTGATGTATTACCCTCACCGTCAGCCGGTTTAGGGTTTAGATCCGTAAAGTAAACCGGAACCTCCAGTACTTCGAGAGCAGCGGCCAGATTTAATCTTTCGGCCAGGGGATGTCTCCAGGCAACCACTTCTTTGCGATTGCCCCACTCAGGTTCTTTTTCCGCCACCAGCCGAACGATCGCTGAACTCACGGAGGCCAAATCCTTATTAATGCTGACGTTCAAATTGATCGTCCGGCTGGCCTCGATCAGCCGATCCAGAAGTTCCCGTCTTTCAGCAATCGTCCGGCTGGCTATCCTTTCAAGGCATCTTTGCGGTTCAGGCGAGGATTTATCGGCAAAGAGCAGCGCGGCATCTCCGGTGCTGTTTTCATCCCGGCCCAGAGAGTGTTTAATTGTTTTAATAAATCGGTTCTGGGAATTCAATTGTCGATTTACCGTCAAATGGATTTCTTCTCCGTTTTTCTCTTTTGCATATGTGACCAGCGATCTTTGAAGCTTTCAGGCGCAATTGCCTTAAAATCGCGGCTTTCGGTCCAGCCCTTCAGCGGCGGCGGTAGTCGGCGCAAACTGTCCCCGTGCTGCGGCAGTATCCATTGCCCGGCTGCGGCCATTTTAAGACCCATATCATAAAGCCGCCGGTGTTGGATCATCCATGACCATGCGGAATATAACAATTTTTCTTTGAAACTCTCACGCTTCACATTCCAGTCCGGATCTCCTTGGGCCAGTTTGGCCCGTAGCTCAAGGAGCATCCTGGGAATGTTGATATTGACCGGACAGGCATCCTGACAGGCACCACAGAGGGTTTCGCCCTGGCACAGGTCTTTGGCGCGGTTAATCCCCACCAGCAATGGGGTTACGACGGCGCCCACCGGACCGGAATAGGCGTAGCCATAGGCATGTCCGCCGATTTTGCCGTAAACCGGACATACGTTCAGGCAGGCGGCGCATCGAATGCAGTATAACATTTCGCGAAAAACCTTATCGGCCAGCAGCCGTGACCGCCCGTTGTCGATGATGACCAGGTGAAAGGCCTCCGGGCCATCCGACTGCTCCGTAGAACGCGGCCCTCCCACAAAGCTGGCATAGGTCGCCATATTTTGCGCCGCCGCGCCTCGACACAGCAGCCGCAGCAGGATATCGACGTCTTCCAGCCGGGCGGCGATCCGTTCCATGCCCATAAAAGCCAGATGAACTTTTGGCAGTGTGGTTGACATGCGGATGTTGCCCTCGTTTGAAACCGTCATGATATGACCTGTTTCGGCACAAGCCAGATTGCAGCCCGTGATACCCATATCCGCGGCAATGAATTTTTCGCGCAGCGCTTTTCGGGCGGCCTGAGTCAATTGGGGTATATCTTCCTGGTAGTCGATACTCAGTTTTTCTGAAAAAAGTTTTCCCACTTCCTGGCGGGTTCTGTGGATGGCCGGTGCAATAATATGAGAAGGCCGTTCCCCGGCCAGTTGAATGATGAATTCCCCCAGATCGGTTTCGGACACCTCAATACCGGAAGATACAAGGGCTTCATTCAGACCGATTTCTTCGGTTACCATCGATTTCCCTTTGACAACCCGCCGGACATGATGCGCTTGGGCGACTTGAAGACAGTATTTCACAGCGGCCTGATCGTCTTCGGCAAAAAAGACCTGCCCGCCGTTTTTACGGATGTTCTGCGCCAGGGTCTCCAACAGGATATCCAAATTTTCAATCGCCTGCCGCCGGATATCGTGTGCTTTCAATCGGAGGCCGGGACCCTCGGGAAGGTTCTGGTAGGACAAGGCCGTCTCCGGCCCCAAACGGCCTTGAATCATCGCGAGTCCTTTTTGCAGGACCGGATCGGCGATACCTTTTTTGGCTTCTTCTCTGTATTGTTCGCAGCTGACGTGGCTCATGGATGGTCGTGTTGAGGTTTATTGGCCTTCATCCGGCGATAAGCTGGGCGATGTGCATGACGTTGATTTTCAAATTCTGACGGCTCAGCCTTCCCTGAATATTCATCAAACATCCCATATCGCAGCCCACCACCGTATCGGCACCGGATTCTTGAATATTTTTAATTTTTTGGTCCACCATGGCGGTTGAAATCTCAGGATACTTAAAGGCAAACGCACCACCGAAACCGCAACAGTAATCTGCGTCTTTCATCTCGACAAATTCGATATGGCGGACATTCCGAATCAGTTGGCGCGGCTGCTTGCTCACACCAAGACCCCTAAGCAGATGACAGGAGTCGTGGTAGGTGATTTTGCCATCGTACCGGGCCCCGAAATCTTGCTCCCCGAGGATATCGACAAGATATTGGGTCAGTTCAAATGTTTTGGCAGCCACTTTTTGGGCTTTTGAAAGCCATTCGGAATCGTTTTGAAACAGCTCCGGGTAATGATTGCGGACCATGTTGACACAGGAGCCCGATGGACACACAATCACTTCTGC
This sequence comes from uncultured Desulfobacteraceae bacterium, assembly GCA_964572695.1. Taxonomy (GTDB): domain Bacteria; phylum Desulfobacterota; class Desulfobacteria; order Desulfobacterales; family CAZHA01; genus CAZHAH01. The sequence continues at coordinate 3,958 of CAZNFS010000006.1, read as the reverse complement.
ATTTTCAAAAATCCCGATAAATCTTTTGGCGGCGATTGTGGCTTCTTTGCGGTATCCGGAATTAAAGGCCGGTTGTCCACAACAGGTCTGGTTCGAAGGGTAGGATAGAGGAACATCGAGTTTCTCAAAAATGCGAACCACGGCTTCGCCCACTTCCGGATACAATCCGTCAATCAGGCATTGGATAAACAGGGTAACCTTTGGGGTTGCAGACATTTTATGGACTCGGTTTTTGTTGCTTTCTTTTTTCGGACCTTTGGATTTTGGCCCACGAGTCGCGCAGGGTGGCGGTGCGATTGAAAATAAGCCTCCCGTTTACCGCACCTCCGGCCGCAACACAGAAATAACCCCGTCTCAGAAACTGGAAGCGGTTTCCCGGCGCTGCATCAGCCAAACCGGGTTCCACTTTGCAGGTCTTGAGCAGCTGCAGCGATTGGGGATTCAAAAAGTCGCTAAACTCGCCGCCGTCCTCAACTTCATTGGGATTTGGCTTTGTAAAAAGATAGTCATACAATCGCACTTCCGCATCCAGCGCATGCTCGGCCGAGACCCAGTGCAGCGTCCCTTTGACCTTGCGTCCATCCTGGGACCATCCGCCTCGTGTTTCCGGATCATAGGTACAGTGGACCTCGACAATTTCACCCGTTTCGTCATCCTTGACCACATCCACGCATTTAATGTAATAGGCGTGCTTGAGCCGTACTTCACGTCCCGGCGCCAGGCGAAAATACTTCCGAGTGGGCTCTTCTTTGAAATCCTCTTTTTCGATATACAAAACCTTTGAAAACGGAATTCTACGTTTTCCCATGCCGGGATCTTCAGGATTGTTGTCGGCCTCAAGCTCTTCGGTGAAGTCCTGTGCATAATTGGTGATGACCACCCGCAGTGGGTTTAGCACCGCCATCACCCGTTGCGTCCGTTTGTTTAAATCCTCGCGCACACAATACTCCAAAAGTGCCATATCCGCCATACTGTCCCGCTTGGCGATGCCGATGCGTTCACAAAAATTACGGATCGATTGAGGTGTATATCCTCGGTTTCGCATCCCTGCAATGGTGGGCATGCGCGGATCATCCCATCCGGAAACATGGCCCTCTTCCACCAATCGTATTAATTTGCGTTTGCTCAACACGGTATAGCTCAAATTAAGGCGGGCAAATTCAATTTGCTGGGGATGATAAACACCGAGTTCATCAAGCACCCAATCATAAAGTTCGCGATTATTCTCAAACTCCAGCGTACAGAGTGAATGGGTGATCTTCTCTATGGAATCCGAAAGACAGTGGGTAAAATCATACATGGGATAAATACACCACTTAGTCCCGGTCCGGTAATGAGGTGTTTTTTTGATTCGGTAAAGGGTTGGATCCCGCATCAATAAGTTTGCCGCCGCCATATCGATCTTGGCCCTGAGCACACACGCCCCTTCCTCCAATTCCCCTTCGCACATCTTTGTAAATCGTTCCAAGTTTTCTTCGATAGAACGGTTTCGATAGGGACTTTCCTGTCCGGATTCCGTCAGCGTCCCTCGATATTGTCGGATCTCATCCGGACTTAAATCGTCGACATACGCCATCCCGCTTTTAATCAGTTGCACGGCATATTCATGCAGCTCTTCAAAATAATCCGAAGCATGGTAGAGGCGGGGTCCCCAGTCGAATCCGAGCCAGCGGACGTCTTTTTTAATCGATTCAACATATTCCATACTCTCTTTAGTCGGATCGGTATCATCGAATCTTAAATTGCACGTCCCCTTATGCTCATCCGCCACACCAAAATTAAGGCAGATCGATTTGGCGTGCCCGATATGCAAGTATCCATTTGGCTCGGGTGGAAATCGTGTGGCCACGCGCCCGCCATGTTTATCCGATTTTTGGTCCTCTTCGATAATGACACGTATAAAATCTTTGGTCACAGTCGTTTTTTCATTTTCAGTTTCGGAGGTTTTCATGGTTTTTTCTTTCGATTCAAGCTACAATTTGTAAGCGTTGCGGCAGTTATTTAAGATAAAATCAAAATGGACGTCGCAATGTTCCACCTCAACTCCATGGAACAATGCACAGGAAGCAATAATTAAATCCGCGGGAGGGATGGTTCGGCCTGCCCCACGACATTTTTTTGCCAAATCTCGTGCCAGTTGCCAGACATTAGTGGTCGTCTGAAGACACAGAATTTCATTTTCCAATTCCGCCAATTTTTTCTTTTCGTAATCGCCTCTGGCGCCATTCCAAAGCTCCACTGAAACCATATCACACCAGGCGGCCAGACCATTTAAAAGCAACGCCTTCACCCTATTACGGATATCTATGCGGCCATCTGAACGCAAGGCTTCAACCCAGCTTGAAGTATCTATCAAAATCACTTTGTTTTGTCCCATTTTTGATCTTCACGCATCATCTTCAAATCATCTTGACCCATAAATTCATCAAATGTACCCAATACCTCAGCAAGCCTGGTGAGCCTTTGTCTTCTATTAAAATCCCTTACAGCGAATACAATTGCCTCTTTTTTTGTCTTCGCCTGTGTAAATCTAATTGCTTCATGCAACTCTTTTTCTGGAATATCAATTGTTGTTTTCATGCTTCCAATATAGGTTAAAAATGGATTCCTGTCAATGGTCTTTTATCATATACAATTGATCTTTTTTATATATGATTCGCTTTTTTCTTATATCCTTCCGGAGCTAAGGGGCATGATTTTGGGTCGTGACGAAGTCGATCTTAATTTTTCCCTTCAGACCGGCGGGAAGGAGCAGGTAACAGGTATGGGTAATCTCTGCGAAATAACCGCTATGCGATAACACAGTTTCAATGCTCAGGTTGTTTTCCTGACGGCGGATCGTGATCGCCGCATCTTCTGCGGCCTTAAACCAGCCAAAGGCGCGCGTGTGGATCCGCAGTTGAAGCGTGTCAATCGCCAGATAGCGTATCTCCTTTTTGACGAACGGGACATTCGATGTGATGATCAGATTCTCGATTCCGGATGGCGGTTTAAGATCGCGGGCATAGACCCTGGAAAATGGCCTGCGGGTTAAGAACCCGGCCGTTATCAGGGCCGCCAGCACGAAAATGACCAGCCCCAGTAGGATTTTGTGGTTCGACCCGACCCGGAGGCGTTGTTCCCAGAACGCCTCCAGCTTGGGTATGACAATATAGTGAAGCAGGCCGGCCACGATCAGGATCGTACCCAAAGACCACACAATGTCACTGGTAAAATGCGCTCCTTGGGCGGCACGGCCCAGGCCGAGCGCCAAACCGTAGGCGACGCCGACTCCGGCCCCGCCGACCGCCACAAGCCGTGACCGGGGCCAGAAAAAAACAAGCGTCACAAACAAAAACCCCATGGTACAGTGACCGCACGGAAAGGACACGCCCTGTCCGGGCAGACTTTCGCCGCACGGGGCGCAAAATTTCCAAATCCCTTGGAATTCTACGATCTCCCGCGGCCGGGGCCGACCGCAATACGGTTTCATGACCAAATTGACGAGGATCCCGGCTCCGATAATCGATGTCAGGACAATCAGCAGAAAATATTTCCGGTACGGCCGCAACCGGGCCAGGACAAACCCGCCCCAAAAGCCGAACAGGGCCCCCAGCGTGAGTACAAGCCCGGGGACAGTTCCATATTTGTATAAAAACTGCCAGGGGGGGGCGTTTTTAAAAAGCCAGCCTTGTCCGGGCGCATAAAACAATCTGGCAATGACGATATCTATTTCCCCCGGCACCAGAATCAGGGTCAGCAGAATTAAAATGCAAAGGACGGCGCCGATCAGCCACAGGCACTTTCTGATTTGAGCGGCGGATGAATCTAACGGTTTGCGGATCAAGGAGATGCTCCTTTAGGCGACGGCCAGGCCCTGAAGCCGGCGCCGTGCCAGATACGATAGGTGTGGCGACGATCGGCGCCGATGGGCACGTCAACAAGACCCCGGTCTTCGATGCGTTCAAAGGCGGCGGCA
>CAZNFS010000005.1:32114-44304 GCA_964572695.1 uncultured Desulfobacteraceae bacterium | reverse complement strand
GGTAGTGCCCGACACCTGCCTGGCCATGGGGCGCCGCTGCTGGAGTTTCGATATGGAAGTCCGGTCCGATACGCGGCCGGAAATCGAGTCTCACATGTGGGACCCCGAAAACCCTGTATGGCCCGTTGCCGGCAAAGCCAAGCCGGACCTGATCGTTTTTGATCCACCTTATTTTTCCAAAAAGGCCGCCGAATACGGTCCAAACAGTATCGCCTGTCTTTCCAAAAACGCCTATCTGAAATTTTTCAGACGTTTTTTTAACCTGGCCCACAAGAACACAAAGCGAAACACCATACTGGCGCTGATTAATGCTGACTGGCGGGATTTTCAAAGTAAGCCGGCTATGGAAGAGCCCTGGGAGGCGTCGATCATCAGCTACGATTACCTTGCGACGCTTCTTGAAAGCGGCTGGCAGTATACCCATGTGCTGCAGGCGCCCATGTCGTCCCAGCGGATCAAACCCAACGTGGCGGCGGCCATGCAAAAGAAAAGAATACTCGGTGTCACCAGCCGTTATGTGATTGTGGCAAAAAAAAAGTAGGAGGGAGCAGAAATGAGGCTAATTGAATCGGAAGTCGATGAGGACGGGGAATCTCGGGGACATCCATTGGAATATTGTTTGGCACCTGATTGGGACTAAGGTATAGAAATCCTATGCCAAGAAAAGTCCGTCTATATGTCCCTGGCGCCTAACATAAAATAATCGTAAGGGGAATCGGACGTCGACGGAAGGAAGGGAGAGGGCCAAGTTCATGTTTTCATGCTTCATTATTCTATTTAAAAAATCAAATAAAGATAATATAAATTCCTGTCATCTTTACGAACCTGGGCGTAGTTTCCCCAGAGGACGGAAATCCCTGCGGAGCAACTCATGATCACCCTTCCAAATTACCACGTTGATACCAAACTTTATGAAGGCAGCGATTCGATTGTATATCGCGGTCATCGCAAGGCGGATGACAAGCCTGTTATTCTCAAGCTGCTGAACAAAACCTATCCAACGCCGGTCGAAATTGCGCGTTTTAAACGCGAATGTAAAATGAATTCGTCCTTAAACGTGGAAGGCGTTGTTCAGGTTTATGGGCTTGAAAGGTTTAATAACAGCTTGATCATGGTCCTTGAAGATTTTGGCGGTGAATCTTTAGACCGGATCCTTCGGTCAGGACCATTCAGCTTGGCGGAGTTTTTATCTCTGGCCGTTCGGTTGGCCAATATCCTGGAAGAGCTTCACCAGCAGAATATTATGCACAAAGACATTAATCCCTCCAATATCGTTTGGAATCGGCAAACAGATCAGCTCAAAGCCATTGATTTCGGCATATCTACCGAGCTGTCGCGGGAAAATCCGGAAGTCGGTAGTTCCACCATGTTGGAGGGAACCCTGGCCTATATGTCTCCTGAACAGACCGGCAGAATGAACCGGACCATGGATTATCGCACCGATTTATATTCCCTGGGAGCGACATTTTATACAATGCTGTTAGGGACTCCACCGTTTCAAACCACTGATCCCATGGAACTGGTCCATGGACATATCGCCCAAACACCGCAATCCCCCCATATAAACGATTCTCGAATTCCGAAAGTTATTTCCGATATCCTCATCAAACTGTTGGCCAAAGCGGCGGAAGATCGATATCAGAGCGCCTCCGGCCTCAAAGTCGATTTAGAGCACTGTCAGGACCTGATCCAAAGACAGGAGGCTATTGATGGGTTTGTAATCGGACGAAAGGATTTTTCCGATCGGTTTCAGATCCAGCAAAGGCTTTACGGTCGCCAGGAGGAGCTCGATTTCCTGCTGGCTGCTTTTGAACGCGTCAGTGAGGGAAACAAGGAAATGATGCTGGTGGCCGGATATGCCGGCGTCGGAAAATCGGCCCTGGCCCATGAAATCCATAAGCCCGTTGTTGAAAGAAAAGGCTATTTCATTGAAGGTAAATTTGATCAATTCCAAAGTGATATCCCCTTTAGTGCCCTCGTCCGGGCCTTTCAGGGATTGATGCAACAACTTCTGAGCGAAGCCGGGGATCGCCTGGAATATTGGAAAGCTCAATTGCGTGGAGCGCTGGGTCCCAACGGTCAGATCATTATTGAACTCATTCCGGAACTGGAGCTGATCATCGGCCAACAACCACCGGTCCAGAGACTCAATCTTGCCGAGGAACAGAATCGTTTTCGGCTAACATTTCGTAATTTTGTAAACGTATTCGCTCAAAAAGGTCATCCCTTGGTGATCTTTCTTGATGATCTGCAGTGGGCTGATGTCCCGACGCTAAAATTGGTCGAGAGTTTTATGAGCACCGAGGAGATTCGGTATCTTCTCGTGATTGGCGCCTACCGCGACAATGAAGTGAGCGCCCATCATCCCTTGATGACGACCATTGAAGAACTTCAAAAAAGGGAAACCGCACTAATCAAATCTGTTCGGCAATTATCTCTTAAACCGCTTCAACAATCTTCAATCAACCAGATCGTTGCCGATACGCTGCATAGTGAGCTGGAACGTACGCAGCCTTTAGCAGGCCTCATCTTTCTAAAGACAGGAGGAAATCCTTTTTTTGTAAATGAATTACTCGCGCTTCTGTACCAGGAAAAGTGTATCGGTTTCAACCATGCCGCAGGCTGCTGGGATTGGGAGCTGGAAAGGGTCAAAAAAATAGGAGTGAGTCAGAATGTTGTGGAATTATTGATCAACCGCCTCAAACAGTTACCGGCTGACACGCAACAATCTTTGCAGTTGGCTTCCTGTATTGGGAACAACTTTGACTTAAAAACCTTGTCCGTGATTGAGGAAAAGCCTCCCCGCCTGACGGCCAAGACATTATGGGAATCCGTGAAGCAAGAGATCATTGTCCCCTTAAATGAACAGTATCGGCTGGTTCATTTAGAGATGCAACCACACCTATATGATAAAACCGCTGAAAGCGAAGATCTGCCCCAGGATTATGATTTTAGTGTGAGATATCGATTTCGACATGACCGGGTTCAGCAAGCCTCTTACGCCCTGATTGGCGATGACGAGAAAAAAAACGTTCACCTGCAAATCGGCCGATTAATGTTAAATAACACGGGCTCGGCTGAACTTGAAGAAAAAATAATCGAAATTGTTCGACAGCTAAATAAAGGCAAGGTTTTAATAGATGAGGATAAGGAGCGGGAACAATTGGCACGCTTAAATTTAAAAGCGGGCAAGAAAGCCAAATCCGCCACCGCTTACCGTCCCGCCTTAGAATATCTGACCATTGGAGTGGGACTGCTTCCTAACAATTCATGGGAAGAACGCTATGAACTGTCATTTGAAATCTATAAAGAATATTCCGAATGTGCTTACCTTTGCGATGAATCTGAACAGGCGGAAGAAAAGGTTTCGATTCTCCTGGACAAGGCCAAAACTCATTTTGAAAAAGCCCTAATTTACAAAATAATAGCAGCTCAAAATTGGATTATCGGAAAAGCGCAAGACTCCATTCAAGCCTGTACTCAAGGGTTACGCTTGCTCGGGATGAAAGTGTCTCCCATGACCGGCTCGGTGGCGATATTCAAGGAGATATTAAATGCCAAATGGAATTTGGGAAAACGTAAAATTGCGGATCTTGCAGACCGGCCGGAATCGGGACCTGAAGTGCAGCTCAAGATGAAACTGCTGGCGGAGATTTTGGCGCCGGCATATACACAGAACAACGTCAATCTGTTTGCCATAGCGATCTTAAAAGCGGCCAATTTATCACTGCGCCACGGAAACAGCCCGGAGTCTGCTTTTTTCTATGCCGCTTATGGGATGCTTTTAGGTACCATGGGCGATTTAAAAAAAGGATACGAATTCGGAAAACTGGGTCTGGAAATTAACGAACGCTATCAGGATTTGAAATTTAAGGGAAGAACAATCTTTTTTTATGCGTGCTGGGTTCATAGTTGGAACCGGCACTGGAAAACAGTGGTACCTTATTATAAAGCCGCATTTGAGGCCAGCTTACAGGCCGGAGACATTTTGAATGCGGGAATGAGTTGTGTCAGTCCACCGTGGGAGCCGGATGCTGATCTAAAAACCCAAATAAAGCAAGGAGAGAAACACATTTCGTTTACGGAAGAAACCAACCATCTTGATATATTGGAGGCAAGGGTCTTTCAAGGATTCCGCCTGAATCTGCGTGGGCTTACCAACGATCGTTTTTCTTTCAGTGATGGCTCTTTTAACGAGGAAAAGCATTTGGAAAGCATGAAGAAATCCAAATCTGGTTATTACCTCGCCATTTATTATTTATACAAATTGCAAACATACTTCCTCTATGAAGACTATCAAACGGCTCTAATCCAGATGAGAGCAGGGGATGAAGTGCGCAAAGACTTAATGGGAACCCCCTATGCTGTGATATATTGTCTTTATACTTTTCTAGTCTTGGCAGCGCTTTGGCCTGAAATGAATCGTAAGGAAAAGTGTCGTGCCCGGCGGCGCTTAAAACGGGAACACAAACAGATGAAGAAGTGGTCGGATCACTTTTCGGTCAACTTTCTGCATCATACACTCCTAATGGAAGCTGAAATGGCTCGAATTTTTAGGAAAACACAAGAAGCAGAGCAACTATACGATCGTGCTGTTGAGACGGTTAAAAAAAATGAATTTCTCCGTTATGAAGCCCTGGCTAATGAACTGACCGGCAAATTTTATCAGACCCAAGGCCAGGAGAACATGGCCTCTCGCTATATGCGCGAGGCGCGTTATCTTTACGACCGATGGGGTGCTATAGCTAAAGTTAAGCATTTAGAGGAAAAATACAGCCATTTATTAACCAAAACTTTCGAAGAAAAGGGTGATTTCGGCCAGGCACTGTCAAGTGTGGGAACAGGCAGCGCAACAATACCCTCCGCCTCACTGGATTTGACTTCGGTGATGAAAGCCTCTCAGATCCTTTCCGGCGAAATCATCATGGAACGGTTGCTCGAACATTTGATGCTGATTCTGATTGAGAATGCCGGTGCCCAAAAAGGATTTCTGATTTTGGAAAAGGACGATATTCTGTGTGTTGAAGCCCGCGTTGCAATGGGCGGTGAGGAAGCGGTTGTGCTGGAATCTGTGCCGGTTGAAAAATGCGAGGAGCTGTCCTCAGCGATTGTTCAATATACCGCCCGCAGCCGGGAAATCCTCGTATTAGACGAGGCGACCGTTGACGATCGGTTCAGCCAGGACGGTTATGTGCAGCAAAACAAACCCAAGTCAATCCTCAGTCTCCCTATCTTGCATCAAGGCGGTTTAACAGGGGTTTTGTACCTGGAGAACAACCAAATTACAGGCGCCTTCCCACCCAATCGTGTGCATGTCTTACAGGTTCTGGCCTCGCAAGCAGCCATATCAATCGAAAATGCCAAGCTATACCATCAGGTCACGGTATCGGCCCAGAGATACCACGGTATCTTTGCAAACGCCGTTGAAGGCATATTCCAGTCCTCACTAGAGGGTTTCTTTATCAACATTAATCCGGCCATGGCCGAAATTTTCGGCTACGATTCTGCGGATGAAATGCGCTCTTCGATCAGAGATATCGCGTCACAGCTTTATGTACATCCGCAGGACCGTGATGAATTTCGCAGGATTTTAGATGAGAAAGGCGAGATCATCGGGTTTGAGACCCAGATGTACCGAAAAGACGGCAGCATCATATGGGCTTCCATCAATGCGCGGACTGTTACGGATGACCAGGGAAATCTGCATCATTACCAAGGATTCCTGCTGGATATCACCGAAGCCAAGGAAAAAGAACAGGCAATGCATGCGCGTGAAGTCGCCGAAGCCGCCAATAAAGCAAAGAGTGATTTTTTAGCCAACATGAGTCACGAGATCCGCACCCCGATGAATGCCATCCTGGGCATGGCGGATCTCCTCTGGGAATCCAAACTGAATATCGAACAGAAAAAATACGTTCAAATATTTCAAAATGCAGGGGAGGACCTCCTGGGCATCATTAACGACATCCTCGATCTGTCCAAGGTTGAGGCCGGGGGGATTGAGTTGGAGGAGGCGCCCTTCGATCTTCAGGAACTCGTGGAAAAGACCCGTGAAATCATGGCCGTTAAGGCCAATGAAAAAAACCTCGATCTTGTCTGCAGCATAGAAACCGGTACGCCGACTTATGTAGTGGGTGACGTGGCACGTTTGCGCCAAATTTTAATCAATTTGCTGGGCAATGCGGTTAAATTCACACATCAAGGTAAGATTGTATTGAAAATCGGTGATAGAGAAACCGGCCCGCCAGAAGGCGAAAGGGAGACAGTCGAACTATTATTTTCAATTCAAGACACGGGAATTGGCATACCCAAAGCGCAGCAGGACAAAATATTCGAAAGCTTTTCACAGGCCGATTCATCCAAAACACGCGAATACGGGGGCACGGGTCTCGGACTCACCATCTGCCAGCGCCTGGTGCAAATGATGGGGGGCACAATTTGGGTGGAGAGCGAACCCGGAAAAGGAAGTGCCTTTATTTTCACGGCGAAATTAAGGCGTGCCAAAAAACAAAAACCTAAATTCGAAAAACCGCCGCAGACGTTGACGCATGAAACAGCCGTAGAAGTACAGGCTCTAAGTATCCTCCTGGTGGAAGACGCAGAGGCAAACCGCCGCGTATTTCGGGCTTATCTAAAGCGTACGCCGCATATCCTTGATATGGCTGAAGACGGCCAAGAGGGTTTCAAAAAATTCAAGGCGGGCAAATATGACCTTGTCCTAATGGATATGCGCATGCCCGTTATGGATGGTTACACAGCGACAGGTGAGATCAGAAAATGGGAGCGAGAAGGCGGAAGAGATCCGACATCCATTGTTGCCTTGACGGCGCATGCATTAAAAGAAGAGCGGCAGAAATGTCTGGATGCAGGCTGCGATGATTTTTTGGCAAAGCCTGTAAAAAAAGCAGATTTCCTAAAGGTGATTTCAGGCTATTCAACGAATCGGGCTAAAAACCATCCCAAAGAGCACTCGATGCAGGAGGAACAGGATCAAGAACAGGCCGGCCCGGATATGGCCGATGACCGTCTTTGGTATCTGGAACAGTTAAAAAAATACTTGGCGTCGATTCATAAGGCCATCGCGGTCGATGGCTTCGAAACGATAGAAAATATAGGGCACCAGTTGAAAGGGAGTGGTGTTGTTTACGGTTTTGATGCGGTTTCAGAAGTCGGCAAGGCGCTGGAGCTTGCGGCACAACAGGAAATCACGGAAGAGGTTCGAAAGTTGACAAGTGAACTTGCCGATTTCCTTAAACGGGAGTAGAATACAAAGCGACCAACCCTGAACGGCGAACCCTGGTCCCCTACGGCGCCGCCTGAGGCGGGTAAACCTGAGAGCATCTAAAGATAAGGTTGTTATATGAAAAAGATGAAAGTTCTGATTGTAGATGATGACCCCACCATCAGGCGGTCATTAAAAGGACTGATCGAAAAAGAGGGTTATAAGTCCATTGAAGCGGAAAATGGGGGAGCGGCCCTAAAAATGTTCCGCCAACATGATCCGGCAATGGTTTTTCTGGATCTCAAGATGCCGGGCATGGATGGCCTGGCCGTATTAAAAGCGATCAAAGAAATTGATCAGGATGTTATTGTATTTATAATCAGTGCCTTCGGGACCTTTAAAGACGTTGTTCAAGCGATGAAATTGGGCGCATTTGACTATATCCAAAAACCCTATCAAAAAGACGAGATCAAGATCAGTCTGTTTAAAGCGTCTGAAGCGCTTCGGCTTAAAAAGGAGGTGAGACACCTTCGATACAAGACGAGTCAATTAGATGATCAGAGCCGTATCATCGTTAAAAGCTCAAATATGCGCCGGATCATCAATGTGGCCAAGGATGTGGCCCAAAGCGTCGATACACCTGTTCTGATACATGGGGAGACCGGGGTTGGAAAGGAGATTATCGCCCAGGTGATTCACGATAACAGTCCGCGTTACAAAGGCCCTTTTCTGACGCTAAACTGCGGCGCCATCCCCAAAGATCTATTGGAATCGGAACTGTTCGGATATGAGAAGGGGGCTTTTACCGGGGCTGGCAGCAGCAAACCGGGATTGTTCGAGCTAGCCGAAGAGGGGACCCTGCTTCTGGACGAGATCGGTGAACTCAGCGCTGAAGGACAGGTCAAGCTTTTGCGGGTTTTGGAGAACAAAACGTTTATTAAAATAGGCGGAACAACACAAAAGATTGCCAATGCGCGAATCCTCGCTTCCACCAATAAAGATTTAGTCAAAGAGATCGACAGACAAAGCTTTAGAGAAGATCTTTATTACCGGCTGAACGTCATCAATATTGAGGTCCCCCCTTTAAAGGATCGAAGAGAGGATATCATTCCCCTGACACAGGCGTTTATTGCGGAGTGCAACCAGCGATTTAACAAAAGAATCGAAAGAATTGCACCCAAAGCCAGGGAGTTCCTTCTAAACCAACCGTGGCGAGGAAATGTTCGCGAACTCAAAAACCTGATTGAACGAGTGGCCCTGCTGACGGATAGCGAAGTGCTCACTTTCGATTCGTTGGCTGTGAATAATTCGGAGCCCTATTCGACTGATTCTTTTGTGATTCATTTAACCGAAGAAGGAATGAATCTGGATCAAATCAACAGGCGCTTGATTGAGAAAGTTCTTCAAATAACTTCAGGAAACCAGGTAAAGGCAGCTAAAATCCTCGATGTGCCGCGAAGCACGCTGAGGCACAAGCTGAAAAAGTTCAAACTCAAAGCTGAACATCATAAAAAAGAAAATTAATGTCGCCACCGTTTCAGCTCACCTCATCCACTCACTCGCTTTTCCTTTCCCCTAATTAATGGGCCTAAAGTGGCCATATATGGCCACAACCTAACTATCAGATAATAAAATAGATTTTGTCAATTCAATCTTCTCTGCGCATTTATGCATAGTCATTATTGGCCATTTTGTCCAATATGACGCAATTCCCCAAATTCGGGTGTTCGTTTAAAAGCTATGTAATATCAGAAGGATATCGATTCTTAAGATGTGGTATGAGAATTGCTTATTATATTTTAAGATTTTGTGATCCGAATTGCGATTAATCAATGTGGATAAGCAAATAAAAGGAGGGAAAAAATGAAGCTAAGGATTTTATGTTTCGCCGTTATTTTCTTTTTGGGATCGAATTCTTTTCTTTTTGGTCAAGAGAAAAATGTGACGGTCACGACCCTGGTGGATTTTGCGCCATATTGCTTTAAAAAAGGCGATACGGTTGAAAAGTTGAAAGAGGTCATTCCGCCCGGATCGGATTCATCTCAACTTCAAGGGTATAGCTGGGATGTGGTCCGGGAAAGTTTTCATGAAATGGGATATACGATCACATTATTGATAGCGCCTTGGGCCAGAGCCATGAGTTATGCCAAAAAGGGGAAAGCAGATATTATCTTTCCGGCCCTCAATACAAAAGAGAGGGAAAAGATATTTTACTATTCCAAAGAGGCTGTCGATGAGACGAACATTGTTATATACTTCACGGAAAAAAACAAAATAGACGTGCAAAATGGTTTCGAATCACTTAATGGTATACGCATCGGCACGGTGCGCGGCTGGGCCTATGGGAAAAAGTGGGAGGCCAATAAAGGCATCGTCAAAGAACCGACAGACACCGTAATTCAAGGGTTTCAAATGCTCGATAGAAACCGGGTTTCAGGTGTCGTTGGGTATGAGAATGCCTTTGATTACAAGCTAAAATCAGAAGGGGTTTTAAGCAAATACATAAAAAGCGCCGCCGTCGATCATGTTGCCGACTACTTGATCGGTAAAAAAGATGATCCGCGAATCATCAATATCGTCAAAGATTTTGATAAGGGGAAGCAAAATATCATCCAGAACGGAACGTTTAATAGAATAAATAAAAAATGGAAATGGGTAGATTCATCACAAAACTAAATCATGTGGAAAGCGAGGGCGTAAAATATAGCCTTACCAGTCGTTTCAGCCTTGCCTTGACCGGGATTGTTACGCTTGTACTGGTTCTCTTTTCGGCGATTGCTGTGTTTTACAATACGTCGAAGATTGAAACCCGCCTTATACAAAAATTAGAGCATACCTCTAAGCTGGCCGAAACGAGCCTGCCTTCGTCGGTGTGGCAACTTGACTATTCTTCCATGGAGGATCTGCTGGATGCGATTTTCGCCGATGAAGCCATCGTTTATGCCAAAATTGGCGCTGACGATGACACCCTGGCTAAAAAAGTCCGCCCTCCTTTTCTTCAAAAAGACTTTTCTTTCTTCAAACAATCCTCTCAATTTATTGTTAAGACGGTGGATATCCTCAAATCCAAGGAGAAGATCGGAATATTTCAACTGGCGATATCGCGCGCAAAAATAAAAAAAGAACTCCTCCAGAATATCATCGCCATCGCGGTACTGACGCTTATCATCATCGCGACAATTTCGCTGACCTGTATTGTCCTTACACGCCGCCATATCTTTGATCCTTTGTTGAAATTAGAAAAATCGACCGGAATGATTGCCAACGGAAACCTGGACGCCACTGTCGTTGCGTATCGCGATGATGAAATTGGGCGGCTGGCGAAAAGCTTTCTGAATATGCGTGACTCAATCAAAGGTAAGATCAAGGAACTGGAGGAGGCCGAAAATAAATATCACAGCATTTTTGAGAATGCTGTTGAAGGTATTTACCAGTCTTCACCGCAGGGTCATTTTATCAACGTGAATCCGGCAATGTCCCATATTTTGGGTTATCATTCTCCGGAGGAGATGATCTCTTCCATCAGGGATATCGCTTCGGAGATGTATGTAAATCCGGAAGACCGTCTGCTATTCAGCAACTCTCTCAACAAAGAAGGAAGAGTTGTCGGTTTCGAGACTCGATATTACCGCAAAGATGGCCACATCATATGGATTTCTGAAAACGCGCGTGAAGTAAGAGATAGAAATGGCAATGTGCAATATTTTGAGGGTACATTATTGGACATTACCAAACGGAAATTGGTTGAACAGGACTTGCAGGATAGTTTGGAACGTACGCAACTCATCATGGAGGCCACTCCCATTCCGGTGACCGTGTATGATTCTGAGGGCAAAGTCATTTATGTGAATCCGGCCTTTGAGGAGATGTTCGGCTGGGCCCTGGAAGAGTTGCTGGGGAAACGGCTCGATTTCGTGCCGCCCCATGAGGCCGAAAAAACCATGGAGGCGGTTACGCGAACGCTCGGTGGAGAGAGAGCCTTGATCGAGAGCCAACGTTTGACCAAAGATAAAAAGAAACTGGATGTACTGGTTAACGCCGCTCTCTACACTGACCGGGAGGGTCATCCGGGAGGAATTATTGTCGCCATAAGAGACATTACCGAAATGAAAAAGTCCGAAAGAGAATTGGCGAAACACCGGGATCATTTAGAACAACTGGTGGATGATCGGACCCGTGAGCTCCGAGAGGCCAACCTCCAGCTCTCTGAAGAGATTGCGGAGCGGAAGGCGACCGAAAAAGCACTTCTTGAGTCGGAGGAACGCTTCCGCCAGTTGGCGGAAATGCTGCCTGAAACCGTATTTGAAATGGACCTGGTATCCAATTTCACTTTCCGCAACCGTGCCTCTTACACAATGTTTGGATACGATTACGAACTTAAGGATGCACCCCAAAACGCGCTGGACAGTATCGTTCCCGAGGACCATCGGCGCTTGATCGAAAACAGTGCCAAAATTCTCGAAGGTGAATCTTCCGTCCATGAATATTGTGCCCTCCGTAAGGACGGAACCATTTTTCCGGTCATGATTTATGCCAATGCCATGCTGCGCGATGGGGAGCCCGTTGGTTATCGGGGCATCCTGGTGGATATCTCCCAGCGCAAGGCCCTGGAAGAGGCCGTGTACAAAAGCGAGGAGAAGCTCAGGCAACAAAACGAATATCTGGAAGCACTTCATCAAACCACCCTGGGTTTAATTCGACGTCTTGACCTAAATGATTTGCTGGAAGCCATTATCACGCGTGCGACCCAACTCATCGGTCCCGCCGATGGGATTATTTGCTTGGTTGTCCCGGGTGCGGACGAAATCGAAATGAAAGTGGGAACCGACAAATATAAGGAACGCATCGGTACAAGGTTTAAGCGGGGCGAAGGGATGTCCGGAAAGGCCTTTGATACGGGAAAACCCGTTGTCATCGAAAACTATTCCAAATGGGCTGGCAGCGCATTTGCAGACGGGGATATCGGTG
>CAZNFS010000005.1:0-32051 GCA_964572695.1 uncultured Desulfobacteraceae bacterium | reverse complement strand
CCGCTCAAATCAGGGGAGCAGATTTTGGGCGTGATTGGCGTCAACCTCAATGCCGAAACAGATCGCGCTTTTGGTAAGGACGAGGTTGACCTGCTAAAGCGCTTTGGCGTAATTGCAACAATCGTGCTTGATAACACTTTACTATACCAGCAAGCTGAAGAGGCCAAAGAGGCGGCCGTAGCCGCTACCGAGGCCAAGAGCGAATTTCTGGCCAATATGAGCCATGAAATACGGACCCCCATGAACGCGATCCTGGGTATGGCCGATCTATTGTGGGAGTCTCCATTAAGCTCGGAACAGGAAAAATACGTTAAAATATTTCGCAATGCCGGCGAAAGCCTGCTCGATATCATCAACGATATCCTGGATATTTCCAAAGTCGAAGCAGGACAGATTGAGTTGGAAGAGGTCTCCTTTGATCTGAGGGAGACAGTTGAAAGGGCTTGTGAAATGATGGCCTTAAAGGCCCATGAGAAAGACCTTGAACTCCTTTGCCAGATACCTGCGGATACGCCTACTCACCTGATGGGTGACCAGGTGCGGTTGCGCCAGGTCCTCGTTAATTTGATGGGCAACGCTGTCAAATTCACACATGAAGGGGAGATCGTATTAGAAGTGACCCAAAAAGAAATCAGTCAAGTCGATGATGAAGGCGGGGCAGTTGAGCTGCTGTTTTCGGTGCGGGATACCGGGATCGGCATCCCCAAAGAAAAGCAGCCCCAAATATTTGAAAGCTTCACCCAGGCGGATTCTTCCACTACCCGTGAATATGGCGGAACAGGTCTGGGTTTAACCATCTGCAAGCGGATTGTGGAACTGATGGGTGGAGGAATTAGGGTAGAGAGTGAACCGGGGCAAGGGTGTACATTCTCATTCACCGTTCGCTTTGACATTAACAAGGAATATAAGCCCACCGAAGTACCACTGCCTGTAGACATAAAAGGACTGCGGGTCTTAATGGTGGATGACAACGCCACCAATCGTCTCATATTGGACGAGACACTAACCTCATGGGGAGCCGAAACCCGCGAAGCTCAGAATGGGAAGGAGTGCCTTGAGATCATCGAGCAGGCCGAGAGGGCCGGCGATCCATTTCAGTTGATCCTCATAGACGGTAAAATGCCGATCATGGATGGATTTGAAGCGGTTGAAAAGATCAGGGAACGCTTCGGTCATCTGAACCAGACAGTGATGCTGCTAACTTCAGATGACAGCAGTTCTAAGATTTCCAAAGCCAAAAAGAGCGGCGTACCGGTCTGCCTGGTCAAACCGATTAAGCGGGATGAGCTTAAAGACGCCATCCACACCGCTCTGGGCCAGGCAAAACCGCCTAAAGAAAAAGAGACAGCAGAATTGCCCAGCGAGGCACTAGTCGAGGCGCATGCGTTAAAGATTTTAGTTGTGGAAGACGGCAAAGAGAACCGGATGCTGATTCGGGCCTATTTGAAGAAAAGCCCGCATACGCTGGATATGGCCGAAAACGGTCAAATCGGGCTTCACAAATTCACGTCAGACCCATACGATTTGGTTCTGATGGATATGCGCATGCCGGTGATGGACGGATATACGGCAACTCAGGAAATTCGGCGCTGGGAGCAGGAAGAGGGGCGAGCACCGACGCCGATTGTTGCCTTGACCGCACACGCCCTCAAAGCGGATCGTCAAAAGTGCCTTGATGCCGGGTGCAGCGATTATCTGTCCAAGCCAGTAAAGAAAGCGGATCTATTAAAGAAAATAGAAGAACATTCTATGTGATGGGCGGCAGGACATTACCCTTTCAGGCTCCTTAAGGTAAAACAATGGATAAAATTCCGGGATATACGGTTACCCAGGAGATTTACCAATCTTCAAGAACAATAATTTATCGCGGTATCCGCGAAAACGGTAACCAACCTGTAATTCTTAAAACGCTAAATACCAAGCATCCATCCGCTGCCACCATTGCGCAACTGCAACATGAGTATCAGGTAACAAAGGAAATTCACGACCCCGGCATAATTCAAGTCATAGATCTGGTAAAAGTCGGCAATGGCTTTGCCATGATCATGGAAGATTTCGAGGCGGAGTCGCTTGACAAACTGATATTAGAGCCCCCAGTTTCTCTGGATAAGTTTTTTGATATTGCGATTGATCTGACCCAAATCCTTGCAACGATCCACCAACATCATGTGATCCATAAGGACATCTGCCCTCAAAATATTCTCTTCAATGCGGCGACGGGGAAGGTCAGAATTACTGATTTCGGCCTCTCAACCCGACTCTTGCATGAACCGCAGAATCTCAAATCGGCCCATATGTTAGAGGGTTCCCTGCCTTATATCTCCCCGGAACAGACCGGCCGCATGAACCGCGAAGTGGACTACCGCACCGATATTTATTCTCTGGGGATCACCTTATACGAACTATTGACCGGCAGCCTGCCATTTCACGCCGAGGATACGATGGGCTGGATTCATTGCCATATAGCCAAAACCCCCATCGATGCGCGTACGGTTAATTCGGAGATTCCGGATGCACTGGCTGAAATCCTCTATCGCCTCATGGCCAAAAACGCTGAGGACCGCTACCAAAGTGCGCGCGGGTTGGCGCGTGATCTGGAAGAGTACCGGCAACAGTGGCGAAATAAGGGTTGCATTGAAACTTTCGCCCTGGGTCGCTGGGATGTGTCCGAAAAATTTGAAGTTCCCCAAAAATTATATGGCCGTGAGGCGGAAGTGGCGGCCTTGATGGATGCCTTCGAGGCGGTCGCGCAAGGCCATACGCAGTTGATGCTGGTGGCCGGCTACTCCGGCGTGGGCAAATCCTCCCTGGTGAATGAAGTCCATAAACCGATCGTACAAAAGCAGGGCTATTTCATCGAAGGTAAATTTGATCAATTCCAGAGTAATATTCCGTATAGCGCGTTGTCCCAGGCCTTTCGGGAACTCATTCGGCAATTGCTCAGCGAACCGCGGGATCGCCTGGCGCGGTGGCGTGATAAGCTGATAGCAGCACTGGGTCCCAATGCTCAGATTATCATTGAGCTGGTGCCTGAATTGGAACGCATCATTGGTAAGCAGCCGCCGGTACAGGAACTCAACCCCACCGAGGCCCAGAACCGTTTTCAGATAACCTTTCGCAATTTTATCAGCGTTTTTGCCCAGAAAGTGCATCCCCTGGTGATCTTTTTTGATGACCTGCAGTGGAGCGATATCCCCACGCTCAAATCGATCGAGGGGTTCATGGGTAGCACCGAAATTCGTTATCTGTTAGTCATCGGAGCCTACCGCGACAATGAGGTGCATGACGGTCATCCCTTGATGATCACCATCGATGAAATCCAAAAGGACAAGGCATCCTCGGAGCGGGTGCTATGGCAGATGTTTCTCGAGCCCCTCAACCAGCCCACGGTCAATCAGATTGTAGCGGACACGTTGCATTGTGATACTGGGCGCAGCCGGCTCTTTGCGGAACTGATATTCCAAAAGACCAACGGCAATCCATTTTTTGTCAATGAATTACTTAAAAGCCTGAATCGGGATAACTATTTGCGCTTTGTTCATGCCGAGGGGCGCTGGGATTGGGACCTGGCTAAAATCGAGGCTGTAGGGATTAGCGAGAACGTTGTCGATTTGATGATCAGACGTCTTCAGAAGTTGCCGCCGGATACGCAAAAATTGCTCCAAAAGGCGGCCTGTATTGGAAACAATTTTGATTTGAAAACACTCTCCCTCATCGAGGAACAATCCCCCTCCGTAACCGCTCGGCGGTTATGGGAAGCCGTGAGTCAGGAGATCGTCGTGCCCCTAAGCGATCAGTACCGCCTAATACACGTTCGAGACCCCGGCGATCTGGGGAAAGAGGGTATCTCCGGTGGCATACCGCGGACATCCGGTCTTTCTGCCAGCGAAACGGATGGGGGGGATGATTTCGAAGTCGGTTATCGATTTCAGCACGACCGGATTCAACAGGCCGCCTATGCCATGATTGCGGACGCGCGTCAAAAGAAGGTTCACCTGCAAATTGGCCGTTTACTGCTGCGAAACACATCCGTAGAGGCGTTGGACGAGCATGTGATCGACATCGTCAGACATTTGAATGAGGGTCGGACGCTAATTGAAGACCGCGGGGAGAGGGAAGAGCTGGTGCGCTTAAATCTAATGGCGGGCAAAAAGGCCAAAGCATCCATCGCCTACCGGCCCGCCCTGCAGTATTTTACCACCGCCATCGATCTGTTGCCAACAACCCCATGGGAAAAAGAATACGGATTGACTTTTGAGATTTATAAAGTCTCGTCGGAGTGCGCCTATATTTGCGGAGAGGTTGAGCTGGCGGAAACCCAGAGTGACACCCTGCTGGCGCAGGCTAAGACCCGCTTGGAGAAAGCCGACATTTTTCGTATGCGATTGATCCAGTATACGATCTTAGGGAAACTGGAACGTGCAATTCAGCAAGCGAATAGAGGATTGTCCCTTTTGGGCATTAAAATGCCTGCCAAGGTGACCAAACTTGCGGTCCTCAAGGAGACCATTCTGGCCAAATGGGGCCTGGGAAGGCGCCGAATCGCCGAAATAATCCATATGCCGTCGTTATCCGATCCTGTAAAAGAGCTTGCCCTGACCATTCTGATGGAAATGGGGCCTGCCGCCTACACGATAGGGGATGATAATTTAACAGCTTTGGCCGCCATCAAACAGGCACAGTACTCCATGCGCTATGGCAATGCCCAGACCTCTAGCTATGCCTATCTTTTCTATGGCTTTATCTTAGGCTTTGTATTGGGGGATTTGAAATCTGGATATGAGTTCGGAAAGCTGGGCCTAAAACTGAATGAGCGCTTCCATAACCTTGAAATGGACTGCAAAGTCCAGTGCATGTATGGCATATTTGTTCATCATTGGAATCATCACTGGAAAACCCTTGCCCCTGAGCTTCAAAAAGCGGTTGAGGTGGGGCTGCAAAGTGGTGAGTTCAGATATACGGCCTATGCGGCATTTTTGATGCCGGCTTGGGACTTTCAAATCAACATCGAACGGGCAATCAAGGAAGGTAACAAAACCTTGTCGATCATTTCCGAAATGAATTATAACGATTTTTGGGATGCCTACAAGATTTGTCATCAATTTCTTTTGAATCTTCAAGGGCGTACCAAAGATCGCCTATCGTTGAGCGACGCTGAATTCGATGAGATAAAATGCCTGCAAAGAATAGAACATTTTCCTACGGGACTCGCCATTTGCTACATCTATAAGCTTAGAATTTATTATATATATGATTGCAAGCCTGAATCACTGAAGTGCTTATTTGAAGCAGATAAATGGATTCATGCACTCATTTCGACACCGTTTAATGTGGACTTTTGTCTATATGCTTTTTTGACATTGGCAGCGTTGGTGTCGGATATGAAAACAAATGAGAAACGCTCCGCCTGGAGGCGCCTGAAAAAAGAATACCGCCAGATGCGCAGATGGGCGGAACACTGCCCAGTCAATTTCTTGCACCTCAGAAGACTGATGGAAGCGGAGATGGCGCGTCTGGAGGGAAAAGATCGGGCCGCTCAGAGCCTTTACGACCAGGCCATAAAAAAGGCCAGCGAGAATGAGTATCTATGTGACGAGGCCCTGGCCAATGAGCTGGCCGCCAAGTACTACCTGGCACATGGCCGGGAGAACATCGTCGCGCTCTATATGAAATCGGCGCATTATCTTTATGCCCGTTGGGGTGCGAGTGCCAAAGTGGCGCATCTGCAGGAAACTTACGGCCATTTGTTGACGGAAGCCGGCCATAAAGAAGATGCAGCTGGTCGGATCCCGTCTACCGGTGACATTAGCACGGAAATATCCTCGGCAACTTTGGATCTGAACTCCGTGATGAAGGCCACCCAGGTCATTTCGGGTGAAATCATCATGGAGCGGTTGCTCAAAAACTTGATGCTGATTCTGATTGAAAACGCTGGTGCCCAAAAAGGATTTCTGATTTTGGAGCAAGGGGACGCCCTGGTGATCCAAGCCCGAATGACGGCCGTCGGAGATGAAACGGTTGTGCTGCAGCCGCTGCCGATCGAGGAAAGCAATGAACTCTCAACGGCCATTGTCCAGTATGCAATCCGCAGCCGCGAAAGCGTGGTCTTGAAGGCGGCCGTAGTCGAAGGTCCATTTGTCCAGGATGATTATGTGCGCAAGAACAGACCCCGCTCCATCCTGTGTCTCCCAATCGTGTATTTAGGCCGTTTGACAGGTGCTTTATATTTGGAAAACAACCAAATTGAAGGGGCCTTCACCCCTGATCGCGTTCAGGTGCTACAGCACCTCGCCTCCCAGGCCGCTATTTCAATTGAAAATGCGAAACTGTACAACGAACTGCAGGACTCGGAACAGAAATATCACGGCATTTATGAAAATGCCGTGGAAGGCATCTATCAGTCTTCGCCGGAGGGGTATTTTATCAGTGTCAACCCGACTATGGCTGAAATCCTTGGCTACGATTCCCCCAAAGAATTGATCTCATCCATCAGCGATATCGCCGAAGAACTCTATGTGAATCCGGAAGATCGTGACATCTTCCGCGAGACACTTCACAATGAAGGAAAGATTATAGGCTTTGAAACACAGTTTTATCGCAAGGACGGCAGCAAAATTTGGATCTCCAACAATGCTCGCGCAGCCAGGGGTTTAAAAAATGAGACATTGTATTATGAGGGCTCGATTTTGGACATAACGAAACGAAAACAGGCCGAGCATGATTTAAAAGAAACCCTGGAGCGTTATCAACTCCTTATGGAAGCTTCCCCCGATCCGGTCACCGTTTACGACCCGACTGGTAATGTAACCTATGTAAACCCCGCCTTTGAGGAGACGTTCGGTTGGTCCCTGGAAGAATTGCTGGGGAAACGACTCGATTTTGTCCCGCCCCATGAGGCCGAAAAAACAGGCGCAGCGGTTAAACGAACGCTGCAAGGGGAAAGGGGCCTGATCGAGAGCCAGCGTCTGACCAAAGACAAGCGATTGTTGGATGTTCTGCTCAGTGCGGCCCGATTCACCGACCGGGAAGGACATCTCGCGGGGATGATTGTCGCTTCACGTGATATTACCTCGCGCAAACGCGCCGAGGCGCTTCAGCAGGCCAAAACAGCAGCTGAAGCCGCCAATGAGGCCAAAAGCGATTTTTTAGCCAACATGAGCCATGAAATCCGCACCCCCATGAATGCCATCCTGGGTATGGCCGATCTGCTCTGGGAGTCGCCTTTGGATTCAGAGCAGAAAAAATATGTCAAGATATTTCGCAACGCCGGGGAAAGCCTGCTGGACATCATAAATGATATTCTGGACATTTCCAAGATCGAAGCCGGCCAGATCGACTTAGAATCAACCCCTTTCAATTTGCAGGATCTGATCGAAAGGGGCTGTGAAATGATAGCCCTCAAAGCGCATGAAAAAGATCTGGAACTCCTCTGCCACCTGGGGCCGGATACGCCCCATTATCTAGTGGGTGATCCGGTGCGACTGAGACAGGTCCTCATCAATTTGATGGGCAACGCCATCAAATTTACGGCTCAAGGTGAAGTGGTGTTGGAAATTGCCCTTGCGGACGGCGGTCCCAGCGATGGTGAAAAAGAGGCGGTTGAGCTGTTGTTTAGCGTGCGGGATACCGGCATCGGCATACCCAAAGAAAAACAGGCTCAAATATTTGAAAGTTTCACCCAGGCCGATTCATCCACAACACGCGAATATGGCGGAACCGGGTTGGGGCTGGCCATCTGCAGGCGGCTGGTGGAGATGATGGGCGGCAAAATTCGGGTGGAGAGTGAACCGGGTAAAGGGTGTACGTTTTCTTTTAGCGCTCGATTCGGCCTTGATAAGAAACCGATCCCCGTGGCCAAACCGTTTGCGGTCGATATCACCAGGATGCGAGTCTTGGTGGTGGATGACAACGCCACGAATCGTCTCATATTGGGCGAGACATTGTCGGGATGGGGCGCGCGCGTGAGTGAGGCTGAAAACGGAGCCGTCGCTCTGGAAGCCATTGAGAAAGGCGAACAAACCGGTGAGGCATTCAAACTGATTCTGCTGGATGGAAAGATGCCGGTCATGGATGGTTTTGAGGCAATCGAAGAGATCAAAAGCCGATTCGATCATCTGAACCATACGGTCATGCTGCTGACCTCAGATGACAGCGGTAAGAAAATTGCTAAAGCCAAAAAGAGCGGCGTACCGGTCTGCCTGGTCAAACCGGTCAAACGCAATGAACTCAAAGAGGCCATCCAAACCGCCCTGGACCAGGTCAAACCGGCTGAAGCAACCGAGATAGCGGTGCCGACCGGAGAAATGCGCATCGAGAAGCAGGCCTTAAAGATTCTGGTTGTGGAAGACGGCAAAGAGAACCGGATGCTGATTCGGGCCTATTTAAAGAAAAGCCCGCATACGCTGGATATGGCCGAAAACGGGCAGGAAGGATTAGAGAAATTCAAATCCGCCACCTACGACATGGTGCTGATGGATATGCGCATGCCGGTGATGGACGGGTATACGGCCACACGCGGAATCCGGCGCTGGGAGCTTGAGCAGGGGCAAGCGTCGGCGCCGATTATTGCCCTGACCGCACATGCCCTCAAAGCGGATCGTCAAAAGTGCCTTGATGCCGGTTGCAGCGATTATCTGTCCAAACCGGTAAAAAAAGCGGATCTTTTAAAGAAAATAGAAGAACACGCAACAAATATCCAAAGGGAGAGATAGGAGGCAAGACAGTGGGAGATGATAAGATAGTCGTTCAAGCCGATGCCGACATGGTTGAAGAGGTTGAATGGTATGAAGGACAATTAAAAGTGTTTTTAGACGCGATTAATGAAGCCATTGAAAAGAGTGATATGGAAATGATAGAAGACACAGGTCACCGCATGAAAGGGAGTGGAGAGAGCTTTGGATTTGACACTGTTTCAGAAATCGGAAAGTCCTTTGAGGTTGCCGCTAAAAATAAAGATATGCAAGAGATACGTAAGTGGTTTGCAGAATTCGCACGTTACATAGAGCGTGTCGAAGTTATCTATGACTAATCGGGCGTTTTATGTTAGATTCTGGGTGGCGAAATAAGGGGTTCATCCAATGAAAAGAAAACGACTTGGCGAGATACTTGTCGAGGGTGATTTAATCACCGATAAACAACTCGCCCAAGCCCTGAAAAATAAGCGCAAATCAGGTAAGCGGGTGGGTCAGATTCTGATGGAAATGGGCCTGACCACAGAAGAGCATATCTGCCGCACCCTCTCTAAACAGTTAAGAATTCCAATGGTCAGTTTGAAGAACAAAAGGGTGAAAACGGAGATCCTCGATCTTGTTCCGGCAAAAATATGTCATCAAAAGCGAGTTGTCCCGATTGGGATAAAAAATGACGCGCTCTGGATTGCAATGGGTAACCCAACCGATTATGGCACCCTGGATGATATTGCTTTTCTGACGGGCTATAAAGTGAGGGCAGCCGTAGCCCCTGATAAGGAGATTTTAGATCATACGATTCGCTTTTATCCGGACTTGGAACAAGAAAGTTTTGAAATCGAAAATAGTGAATATGCGGCCGATACGGTTCAGGTGCTTGAAGATTTCCAGGATAGCGAGGATGTCGACTTCGATAAACTGACGAAGGCCGCCAAAGGTGGAATTATCAAACAACTCACCAACGGGATTATTTTGAATGCCATTAAACTGAGGGCCAGCGACATCCATATCGAACCCAACGAGGAGGAGGTAATTGTCCGCTATCGGATTGACGGCATCATGCGCGATGTCATGGATTATGCGAAAAACGCACAAGCGCCGGCGATTTCAAGAATCAAGATCATGGCGAATCTGGATATCACAATTCGTAGAAAACCTCAGGATGGTCGTGCCAGAGTCAGGATTGGCGATACGGCTTATGACCTGCGTGTATCATCGCTCCCCACCATTTATGGTGAAAAGGTTGTCATGCGCGTGCTTCAGCCACAGGCGACGATGTCATTATCGGAAATCGGAATTCCTAAAAAGGAATTGAGCTTATTTCAAGACATGCTGGCAACCCCCCAGGGCTTGATCCTGGTAACCGGTCCTACAGGAAGCGGTAAAACCACGACCCTCTATGCAGCTTTAAATTATTTGTATTCGCCGGATATTAACATCGTCACCATCGAAGACCCGATCGAATACTCGATCAAAGGCATTAATCAGGTTCAGGTGAATACGGCCGCCGGCCTCACCTTTGCCAAAGGGCTTCGTTCACTGTTACGCCAGGATCCCAACGTGGTGATGATCGGTGAAATTCGGGACCGGGAAACAGCCACAATCGCCCTACAGGCAGCCCAAACCGGTCACCTGGTGTTAAGCACGCTCCACACGAATGATGCCGCTTCGGCGATCACACGCCTAATTGATTTAGGTGCTGAACCTTATGTGATTGCTTCTTCCCTGCTTGGGGTTATGGCCCAAAGGCTGGTGCGCAAAATTCACCCGGATTGCCGCAAGGTGACCGATGTCGATGCGGAGATCCTTGCCCGGTTTCAGGCGGCATCCTCCAATAGATTTAAGAAGGGGACAGGATGCCCGGGGTGTCAGCAGACGGGTTATCAAGGACGGATCGGTATCTATGAGTTATTGGCCGTTAATCAGGAAGTAACCGGACTCATTACAGGCGCTGCTCCGGATAAGGATATTTTCTCGGCTGCTCGTCGGACAGGCATGCGATCCATGGGTGAAGATGGATTTCACAAAGCCCAAAAGGGTGTCACCAGCCTGGAAGAGATACTCCGGACCGCCCCGCCGCCAGAGCCATCTCAGACGGGAGTTTCCGGAAAACCGAAAAGCATCCAAGCAGAAAAAGAACCTTCCGCGGCACGCGCCAAGGAGAAAAAAATCAGACGCGACCGCATCATGATCGTGGATGATGACGAGGCGATTCGGAGGATTGCCAAAAAAATCTTGGAATCCGAATTTTATGATGTCATTCTGGCGACAAATGGTAAAGATGGACTCGATAAAATCTTTGAGAACCCACCCGATCTTATCATTGTCGATTATATGATGCCCGGCATGACCGGCATCGAATTTATCGAAAAACTCAAATCGCATTCTCAATTAAGCTTAATCCCTGCAATTATGTTGACGGCTACAGACACCGAGGAAAGCGAGATTAAGGCCTTAACTGTTGGAGCCGACGATTGGATCCAAAAACCGATTCACAAGCAGAGACTTCTTGTGCGTGTTAAACGCCTCCTTAAATCAAAGCGTCCATAAACAAAACGCTTCAAGGCTGTTTTACTATTCCGCTAACTCTGCCAGATGGTTAAGAATATTCCAAAAATGTCATGGAGATCAACCAAATCCAACGTCCTTTTAATACTACCCCCAGCGCTTTTGATTGCGGGTAATATTTTTATTTTTGGGGCCGCAACAATCTACCAGGGGAATAGCTCAGAATTCTCTGTGAATTTTGTTGAGATATTAGAATATTATACCGGCCCATTTGTAATAGCATTGCTGCCCAGCTTGTTGATTGGCCTGTTGTTATCAAGGAAACATCTCAAGCTATGTGTTTCTCTACTCTTCACTCTAGGATTGTTATTGTGGATACAAGGCAACATTCTGGTCTGGGATTATGGGATATTTGACGGAAGTGGAATTGAATGGAGTCGATATAACTGGCAGGGATGGGTTGATGCCGGCTTGTGGATTATTTTGCTCATCGCAGCATTTATATTTCATAAGAAAATACCTAAGATATCTTCATTTGCCAGCCTGGCACTTATTTTTTTGCAAACTGTATTCTTAATATCAACATATCTTTTATCACCACAAACCTGGTCGTCGAATCATGCTGAAAGATCAGAACTCCCCAAGGGATTATTTAACTATTCATCATCGTTCAATATAACACATGTCATACTTGATGGTCTCCAGACAGACGTTTTCCAGGAGGTTGTTGAAGAAAACTCAATGGCTTCCAGTTTCGATGGGTTTGTTTTATTCAAAGAAAATATGACTGTTTTCGGCACCACTGCTTTTGCGATTCCTGCTATTTTTAGTGGCGAAACGTACCAGGGCGATATCGAAGTGGCTTCTTTTGTTAAAGAAACTTTATCGGAAAAAGGATTTCAAAACATTCTCTTTAACAAGGGATATGACGTAAATCTTGTCCCCAGCATTACTATGCCTGTAAAAAAATTTACAAATTACTACAAACCTTCCAGGGCATATGGTGGAACAAGGGACCAAAAAGATATTACCGAAGCAGCGACTCTAATGGATCTTGTACTGTTTCGTCATATGCCAAACTTTCTAAAGAAGAGAATTTACAACAATCAGAACTGGACAATCAGACCTGCATTTGTGAGTGATAAGAGGGTGGGTTACTTTTATGACAAGGATTTTTTTGAGGATTACATTGAGACGATGCAGGTAAAGAGTTCTTGGCCTGCTTATCACTTTATCCACTTGCATCCTCCCCATTCACCCTTTGTAACTGGTGAAGATTGTGAATGTGCAGGCGAAGTACTGCCTCCCTCCAAAGATAACTACAAAATAGAGGTTAAATGCATCCTGCGACTGTTTATACGATTTGTTGAAAAGCTCAAAATTCTTGGCATTTATGATTCCACATTTATCATTCTCCAAGCCGATCATGGCAAAGGATTTCCTGTAAATATGGTAAATGAGCCGCGTTTAGAAAAGGAAAAAAACAAGATATCTCTCAAAACAGTTGGACGGTCATTGGCATTGATGGCTATTAAGCTTCCCAATAAAAAGGGACCGTTGAAGATTTCCGAGGCACAGACTACAGTCGCTGATATACCATCGACTGTTATGGATATAATCGGGTTCGAAAACCCTTTTAAAGGAATTTCGGTATTCAAAATTGATCCTGAAAAAAAAAGAGAAAGGTGGCTTGGTAATAGGTACAAGGTAACAGGAAGTGTTTATGAATATCAGTCTTGGAAAAAGGAGAAAAGCGTGTTGTTTTCCAGGCAAATCATTGCGGATACGTACAAATGGGGGTCGGCTATTCAGTTTGGATTTTTAGGAAATGCACAGCCTTATCAGACAAAAGGCTGGGCCGCGGCTGAGGATGGATTTACGTGGACAGTCGGGAAGAGTGCCTCGCTCAGTATTCCAATAAGCATGCTTAAGTCTCCCGTTACCTTGAAGGCAAAGTTTCGCGCTGCTCTATTTTCGGGAAAAGTTGACAAACAAACAGTTCATATATTGGCTAATGGCCAAGAGGCTGGCGAGTGGACAATTACAAAACCAGGTTTTCAGGAGAAGGATATTACTATACCAAAAAGCCTTTTTACTGACCCGGATCGCTTGGTAATTACCTTTAATCTACCTGATGCAGCATCGCCGGCTCAAAGCGGGGTGAGTGGTGACAACCGTTTGCTGGGGATAGCCGTCAGTGAAATCACACTGCACGAGTTGGGTGCCGAAAAAGAAATTCTAACCCCTTAAACACTTTCACGCAAAACAGACCGTCCCCAATCATACCAACAAAATGGACATGGAGCTTTAACTCGCGACCATCTCTTGAATGATTTCCCGAACCGGTTTCACCTCTTTGATGATGCCTGCGACCTGGCCCGCAGGCAGCGTGTTTGCTTCCAGGTCGCCCTTGACCCAGGCTGCTTCAAGGCTCTCCTGCGTGGGGAGCTGGGGAGACTCCTCGGGATTTTGCACTAGCGCATCGGCAAATGGTGTACGAATCGCCCTAACCCTCATTCTTCCGCGGTCGATTACAACAGTGTCCGTCTCTTTTCCCTCGCAAAGGGCCTGCTTAAAACGCTGGTGGGCGATACACTCCTGTGAGGCGATGAAGCGCGTTCCCACCTGGACACCTTTCGCCCCCAGTCCAAAGGCTGCCCGGTATCCCCTGAAGTCGCCAATCCCGCCGGCGGCAACCACCGGAATACTCACGGCATCGACCACCATTGGCACGAGCACCATGGTAGAGGCCCCCTTGAATCCCTGGATACCGCCCGATTCGGTGCCTTCCGCGATCACGGCATCCACCCCCGCACTTTCCGCCTTGACGGCAGTTTCCGCAGTGGGTACCACATGAAGGACCTTGACGCCCCTGTCCTTGAGATAATTGACCAGCTCTTTCGGGGATCCCGCCGACGTGGTCACGGCCTTAATGCCGTTGTCAGCGAGGATCTCGGCAAAGGTCATGGACGCGGGATTCAGGGCCATTAAATTGGCCCCGAAAGGTTTGTGCGTGAGCGTTTTCACTTCCCGGATTTTTTTCATGAGAGCTTCAGGATCCGACTGAAATGCGGTGGACAGCAGGCCGTAACCGCCCGCCTCGGACACGGCCGCAACCATCTCAGGGTTACAGATCACGCCCATGGCCCCTTGGATAACCGGGTAACGACTCCCGAGCAATTCTGTTATATCTTTCATCTTCACCCTCCTCTAATTTTTATGTATTATGTGGGGAAAAACTGAAACTTTGGCATTATCAGGATTTAGATGATATCTCTCGTAGAGCTCATAAATGCACAAAGAAAAGAAAAACTGTTAATAAGAAGCTGCTTTTTTGCGGGTCTGAGTATTGCAGAAAGACAATTGTGTGTCAATAATCAAGCTGATACAGATTTCAATTTAGTTCTTGCCTATCCCATTAAACATGTTTATGATTAAGCAAAAAGCAGCATAATTTTTCAGCGAGTGCCTCGCAGATACTTTATTACCACCTTCGAAATCGTTTCTGCCCCACTCACAAAGAAAATCCAACCCGACGATATTTGAAACTTGGTGAGCCAATTTCAAAACGTTTCAGTTTGGTCAAGATCAAGACGGGCGAAAATTTCAACCGGAGGAATACATTGAGTATTTTGAGGATTGAAATTTGAGCCCAACGCGGAGATTGGCCCAAATGGGGCGTTTTGAAACCGGCTCTGGTTAGAGGAATATTCTCTGCACGTAATGTGGAGAATATTTTTGCGTCATTCGTAAACATTGCGATCGACATTTTGTAAACAATATTCAACTTGTATAGGAGTAAATTTATGAAGCCTTTTCATCTTAAAGCTCGATGGTCTGCAGTTGCGTTTCTGGTATTGCTGATGCCGGTATTGATCCAGGCTGCAGGCGGTACATCTTCCGAAAAAAACGTTGCTCTTGTAAACGACTCTGCGATCAGTAATAAGGCACTTGAATCCGAGCTATACCAGGTAAAACAGCGTTATATGCAAAAGGGAATAAATCTTCCGAAAGACCAAAATAAGGCAGTTAAAAAAAAGACCCTGGACTATCTCATCAATCAAGAACTACTCTATCAGGAAAGCCAAAAAAAGGGCATAAAAGTTGACAAAGATGTTGTTTCCGGTCGGATAGCAGCCATGCAAGGTCGATTTCCCAGCGAAGCCGAGTTTGAAAAAACGCTCAAAGAAATCCATTTGTCGAAGACGGATCTCCAGTTTAAAATTTCCCGCGGCATCGCAATTGAAGCATTAATAAAGGCTCAGATCACAAAGAACATTGTCGTTGCCGAAGAGGAAACTCAATCATTTTACAAAACGAACCCGCAATTTTTTACGCAACCGGAGCAGGTCAAGGCCAGCCACATTTTAATCAAGGTTGATTCAAAGGCCGATGATGCTCAAAAGGCCCAGGCCAGAGAAAAAATACAAAAGATTCAGCAAAAACTTAAAAACAATGAAGATTTCACCGCACTTGCCAAAGAATATTCGGAGGGACCTAGCAAATCAAAAGGTGGTGATCTGGGATTCTTTGGCCGCGGGCAGATGGTGAAACCGTTTGAAAATGCCGCATTTGCAATGAAACCCGGAGAAATCAGCGACATCGTGGAAACCCAGTTTGGTTACCATCTCATCCAGGTCACAGAGAAAAAAGCGGAGCAGACACTTGTTTACGAAGAAGTAAAAGAAAAGATTGCCCAATATCTAAAACAGCAAAAAACCAATCAGGAAGTGCAGGCATATATCCAGAAATTAAGAGAAGGTGCCAAAATAGAAACCTTTTTATAATCGACACCGATGCACCGACAAGGTGGGTGGCTATATAGTGTCCCTGCATAAATGGCCTTTTTTGCGCTGTACGGCGTTCTCCGCGGGTTTCCGGTTGCGGCGTACACTGAGTACGCCTCACCGCAAACCCTTGTGCGGCCTTGTCCAACACAAAAAATATGCATTTCTGAATTGGACACTTTAGAGTGCTATTATATAACCGTGGAAGGGCGCTATGTATACATGCTTGCGGAGAATCTTCAATAGGCATCCACGAGAAATGATTTAAGGCTTGTTGCGGCCATCTTCAAAAGCGGTTCTTTCCTCCTTCTGACAAATATCAGTGATTACAAAAAAGAGCACTAAAGAGTTGTTGATCGGCATTATGGCTGATAGTCACGGACAACCTGCGCCGATTGTGGCTGCCATCGAATATCTTAGCGAAAGAGATTGCGAGCGGATTTATCACCTGGGTGATGTGTGTGATTCGGCGCATCCGGAAACGGCGGCGGATTGTTTGCGGCCTTTGCTTGCACATGGCGTAATGATCATAAAAGGAAACAACGATCATGCGTTGGTGGCCAACCATGCAGGTCAGGAGCCGGCTCCTGTCGCCGAAACAGTGCTTGATACATTGAAAAATTTACCTCTGCGGGTGGAACATGACAACGCCATACTAACTCATTCACTGCCTTTTACACGCGAATTTGGCCTTGTGAGCATGGTGCGCTCAATGGAGCTTGCAGAGGCGGAACGATTTTTTGACACGACTTCGCAACCCATCCTTTTCCGGGGACACAGCCACACCCCTGAAATTATCTGGCGCACAAACGATCAGATTAATTTTCAGAGGATTTCAGGCGGTGAACAGATCACATTAGACGAACGGATGCCATGCGTCATCACCTGCGGAGCATTGACACGTGGGTTTTGTATGGTCTGGAAACCAGCGCAAAATGTGATTGAGTCTATTGTGTTGCCAGCTGTTGAACCTTGACAGCCTTACGGTATTCAGTCATAGATAATTGATAAAAAAAGAAATTATCGATTTCATAAATCCTGATGCTACACCTTTGTTACAATCTGCTCATTTGCGCGGGGATGGTCATCTTGTTCCCCATAATGATTCCCCGACTAATTAAGGGCCACTATCGCTCCATTGCACTGGCCCGGCTGGGGTTCAATCTGAGTTTGCCTCCGAACCTGAAAGGATCGATATGGGTTCATGCCCTTTCGGTTGGAGAGGTTCGTTCGGCGCTTCCACTAATTGAGGCATTGCGGCAGCGGTTTGCGAAAATACCGCTTGTCTTTTCTGTCGCCACCCGACAGGGATTTCGTACAGCCAGCGAGTTGTGTGCGGCAATAGACGGGGTCCATCTCATGGTGCGTCCCATGGATGTGCCATGGGCCGTAAAACGGGTAATTAAGGCGATACAACCCTCGCTGGCCATTTTGATCGATGGCGATATTTGGCCCGGCTGGCAATGGGCTCTTGGCAAGGCGAAGGTGCCGCGACTGTTGGTAAACGGGCGAGTCAGTCCTCGCACTTTCCGGGGTTACCGTTGGTTTCGATTTGTGGCGGCCAGGATGTTAAACGCGTTTGAGCAGATCCTGGTTCAGAGCGAGGTTGACCGCCGACGGCTGCAGGAGGTTGGAGTAGATTCAGAACTTATCCGCATCGGCGGAAATCTGAAATTTGACAGTTCGCTGGGACGGCTTGAGACCCAGGAACGTAAAGCTTTGTTGCAACAGCTCGGACTTGGCGGACGGACTGTGCTTGTGGCCGGCTCCACACACCCGGGTGAAGAAGAACAAATTTTGAGCGCATTTGACAGACTCAAAAAAAAGTTTTCGCGGCTTGTGCTGATTTTAGCCCCGCGAAGAATCGAACGTGGTCAGGAAGTGGCCCGGCAGTCAACCGATTTTGGGTTCGGAACGGTACAACTCACAAAAGGGCCGCTCGGCAGAGATGATTCGGTACTGGTACTTGATCAGCTGGGCTTGTTAGCCAAAATTTACGCGATCGGGGAGGCGGCATTTGTGGGGGGCTCCTGGGTTGACGTGGGCGGTCACAATCTGCTGGAACCGGCGGTCCAGGGAATACCGCTGACGTTTGGTCCGATTACTTACAATTTTTTGGAAATGGCGCTTCAACTCGAAGAAGCCGGTGGTGGAGTGCGGGTTGAAGATGCCCGGCAATTGGCAACGGTATGGGAGCAGTGGCTGACCGATCCAAAAAAAGCAGTCGAGGTGGGCCGGAAAGGCTTGGCCTTTTGTCGCCGTCATCAGGGAGCGGTGGCGCGGGCGGTCGAAAGCTGTACAATGCTAATTAAATCATAGCAAGGGCGTTTAATGCAGAAAACATCAATGACAGAATTACCGCGCGTTTACGGCATCATTCCGGCGCGCTATGAATCGGTGCGCTTCCCGGGAAAGGCCCTGGCGGATATTCTGGGAAAACCCATGGTCTGGCATGTTTATCAACGGGCTTGCCGGTGCCCGGAGTTGAATCAGATCGTACTCGCCACCGATGACGTGCGTATTCAGCAGGTGGCTGACAGACTTGATATCCCGGTCGTGATGACCCGTTCCGATCATAAAAGCGGCACCGATCGGGTACTGGAGGCGGCCCGCTATCTGAAGGTGCCCCGCGATGCCGTGGTTGTGAATATCCAGGGAGATGAACCCTGCCTGGAACCGGCCATGATCAGTGAACTGGTGCGACCTTTTGCAGACGAAGACGTGCAAGTGACGACCTTGGTCCGTAAAATGAGCGCCGCAGAAGCAGAAAGCCCGGATCGGGTAAAGGTTGTTTTTGCCTCTGACGGCCGGGCGCTTTATTTTTCGCGCGCACCGATTCCCTATCCCCGCCAAGAGGAAGACTCACCAGATAACGCAAACTATTGGCTGCATATCGGTCTGTACGCTTTTCGCATGCATGCCCTGGAGCGTTTTTCCGATCTGTCTCCCAGTAGGCTGGAAAAACGAGAAAAACTGGAGCAGCTCCGTCTGCTTGAAAACGATATTCCCATCCAAGTGGTGAAAACCATCCACACCAGCCACGGCGTTGACAGCCCGGAAGACCTTGAAGCGGCGATTGCGTTATTAAAAAGCTGATATCTTTTCAGACCGTTCATCGTTCAAGTCAAAGGCCGAGAAAAAATCGAGCAATGAATCCGCAAAGCGGGTGTTGATTTCAGGAGATTTTAGAGAGAAGCGCAAAAAAGAGTCGGTGAGTCCCTCGAAGTTCGACGTATTTCGCACAAGGATGCGATGTTCTAATAAATATTGGCAGGCGGCATCTGCGCTGGAAGGTGCCAAAAGCTTTGCCAAGATAAAGGGCGTGAGGCTCGGGAAAAGTTTGATGTGAGGAGATCCTTGCAGCCGTCGGGTAAGGCGTTTTTTTTCTCGTTCGATATACTGTCTTGTCTGTTTATTGAAAGTCTCTACCTGGCCACGATGGGCCGACAAATATAAGACGGCCGCCTGGGCCAGGCTGTTGACACTCCAGGGGAGGCCGTAGCGGGACATCCGCTGAACGGTTCCGGGCGAGGTGATCAAAAAGCCGATCCGCAATCCGGGGATGCGGAAGATTTTGGACATCGAATTCAAGACAATCACATTTGAGAGCCCCGCTTTAAGCATGCTTGCCGTATCGGGGTCATCGACAAAGGGCAGATACGATTCATCGATAATAAAAAATGTGTCGGGGCAGGATCGGCAGAGAGATTCCAACTCGCCGGCAGGAATGAGGGTGCCGGTGGGGTTGTTGGGATTGCAGATAAAGATGGTATCAAAATGCCTGGCACGGTGTTGAAACTGATCGATATCAATCTCAAATCGTTTTGATTCCGGAGCGATTAGATACTCATAATCGATATGATGCATGTTGCAGGCATCGGCATAATCGGCGTAAGTGGGACCGAGGATAAGTGCTTTGCGGGTGTTTAGGGCAAGCGGCAGGGAATAAATGAGCTGAGTCGATCCATTCCCGGCCATAACTCCCCTCGGATCGATATCATGCCAGGCCGAAAACGCCCTGACCATTTCCTGAGCGTCAACCTGGGGGAGAGCGGTGATACTTTCCAGGGACTCTTTTAAATGGGGCAAAAGACCGGGGGGAGGGCCCATGGGGTTGACGTTGCTGCTCATATCAAAAATATCATTGGGTGAGCATCCTAACTGTTTGGCTGCCGTGTAAATATTTCCGCCGTGTCCATGTATCAAAGGGTAATGCTCCTTTTTGTGTTTTTCAAGACCGATATCTTCATCTTAACCCTGATATAAAATTCTTATATTAGCATTTACATGTGGCATATGCGCTAACTTAAACAACTTATTTAGCAAAATGCGAATATCGAATATCGAACAAGGAATGTCGAATTATGAAGTTTTCTTACTCTTTCGTTTTGTAGTATCAATGTTTTATCATCCTTCGATATTCGAGATTCATTATTCCTTGTTCGATATTTTTACACTTAAAAATCTCTCTTCAACATCTTAGCCAACCCACAAATCCAGTTTACGTTAGCGCTTATGCCTTCATGCGTAACCGGGCCAGGATTCCCTCCACATCTATGTGCTTTTCAAAATGTGCTGCCAGAAGCTCGTATTCGTGATCGCGTGCAGCCAGACTGTGATCTTTGGGGACCGCCACATTTCCTAATCCGATGTGATCCAGCCACCGCTTGGTGATCTCGGGGGTGTCGAACAATCCATGCACATAGGTTCCCATAACACCGGTATCGGCCGTAATACAGCCATCATCGTCTGGGTCCGCCCGGCCATTGCGTTCGATGACGTGAAAAAGCGGGTTCCCTTCCAGAAGGTCGGTTCGGCCCATATGAATTTCATATCCGGATCCCTCGATATTGTCCCAGCGGAAACGGGTGATGGTCGTTGTTTTGGGCGCTTTCAAAATGGTTTCCACGGGCAGCAATCCAAGGCCTTCGGTAATGCCGGGTTTTCCTTCCAGCCCCTCGGGATCATGAACCCGATACCCAAGCATTTGATAGCCGCCACAAATTCCAAGGACATGTCCCCCTTTATTTGAAAATGATTTGATTTTTTCCGTCCAGCCCTGATGATGTAACCATTCGAGGTCGAAACGCGTATTTTTGGAACCGGGAAGAATGACGGCCGAAAAAGGGTCCAGGTCCTGAATTTTTTCGACAAAATGCACACTCAGTCCCTGTGCATCGATCAAGGGGTCAAAGTCCGTAAAATTGGAGATGTGGGGAATCCGTATGACGGCAACCGCGGGAAAGGCACCGGGTGCGGGTGAGACCGGTTTGGGATTTTCGATGACAACGGAATCTTCGGCTTCAATGCTGAAATGGGTGTACCAGGGCAGAACGCCGAAAACGGGTTTGCCGGTTTTTTTTTCGATCCATTGCGATCCCTCCGCAAACAGAGAGATATCCCCCCGAAAACGGTTGATGAGAAACCCCACAATGAGATCCTGCAGATGCGGCGGGAGACATTCCAGTGTTCCCACGATTTGACCGAAAACTCCTCCCCGATGGATGTCGGCAACGAGAAGAACCGGAGCCCGGGCATATTCGGCCATGGATAAATTCACAATGTCGTTGGGCATTAGGTTCACTTCGGCGCAAGATCCGGCACCTTCCATAATCACAGCGTCATACTTCTTTCGCAAACGGTCCAGTGCTGCAGTCGTTTCCTGAAACAGGGCATCCTTTTGGGCGTGATACTCCCGGGCTGTGCGGTTGGCGACGGCTTGACCCAGCAGGACAACCTGGGAGCCGATCTCACTGGTCGGCTTCAGGAGGATCGGGTTCATATCCACGTGCGGGGGGATGCGGGCGGCTTCGGCCTGAACGATCTGGGCCCGCCCCATTTCAAGCCCTTCGGGGGTGACACCGGAATTGTTGGACATATTTTGGGCCTTAAAAGGGGCGACCGAAATTCCGCGATTGCTCAAAATTCTGCAGATAGCCGTGGCTATGATACTTTTACCCACATCCGAACCGGTTCCCAGAACAGACAGACAGGCGGCTTTTTTGTCTGGTGATGCTTTTTTCAATTCAGCCCGTTTCTCCTTTTTGATCAAGATCGTATTTGCCAGTATACCCTCGCGGCGTGATCAGGTGGTCCAGGTAGTTGAATGTGGCACTGTTTCCGATGAAAACGGTGCTGAGCATATCAACCGGCGCCGTGTGCAGATTTGCTAGGGGAACGATTTGTACTGTTTCTCCTTCACGCATGGCACGGGAGACGATGCCGACAGGCGTTTGCGGAGATCGAGATTCGAGAATGATTTTTTGAGCTTCGGTCAGCTGCCAGGTGCGCTTTTTGCTTTTGGGATTGTATAACACGATGACAAAATCGGCCCGCGCCGCCGCGTCCAGGCGCTTGGCAATCGACTCCCAGG
This sequence comes from uncultured Desulfobacteraceae bacterium, assembly GCA_964572695.1. Lineage (GTDB taxonomy): Bacteria > Desulfobacterota > Desulfobacteria > Desulfobacterales > CAZHA01 > CAZHAH01. The sequence goes on along the minus strand of CAZNFS010000005.1, from coordinate 9,696 downwards.
GCGTCAACAGGTCGCTGAGGCTGATGGCGGCAAAATCATGGGTGAGGGGAGCTCCCAGGAGGGCTGCGCCGGAGCAAAGGGCGGGGATTCCGGGCACCACCTCAATTTTAAGGACCGGTTTGAGGATATCTTCTTCAGCCGGGGTTGACGTGCCGCTGATAAGGATGTCGTTTTTATGGCACATTTCAAATGCAAGCCCGGCCATGGCGTAAATGCCGGGGTCACCGCTGGAGATGAGAGCGGCTTTCCTTCCGCTTAATGCGCTCCGAATGGCAGCGCCCACGCGGTCCACTTCTTTTTTCATTCCGGTGCTGATGACCCTTTTTCCCTTTAGAAGCGGCTCGATAAGATCGATGTAGGTGGTATAACCCACAATGACATCGACCGACTCCAGGACACTTTTGGCCCGCTGCGACAGGTGCTCCGGGTGACCGGGACCGATGCCTACGATGTAAAGGATATTCGGGCCACCGCCATGGTTACGTTGGGGGTCGACGCTTTGGGCACAACCAGCTCCCCTTTGCGGGCGGCCAGAATTGCTGCGGCTTCGCATACGCTTTTAACTCCGATATGTTTTTCTACAACCGCCGATGGCGACTGTATGGTTTCTACCTGATTGAGTTCCGATTTGCCGAAGAATAGAAGCGGCAGTTTGAGTGCTTTTGCAAACGCCAGCAAACCGGTCTCGTCCCGTTTCAAATCGATGCTCGCAAGGCCACCGACACTTTGTTTTGAGAGATTATTTGTGTGTAGAATGGTTTCAAACAAGGTCGTCATTTCTTCTGAAGAGGTGCCGCGATTGCAGCCCACCCCAACCGACAAGGATTTGGGCCGCAATACCAGAACCTGTGCCGGCAGGTCAAGGACCTTGTCATCGACAAAGATGCCCGCGGCCGGCAATTTTTTTTTCGGTACGAATGGATTCCATTTTTTGAGATTCAAATCGGCAAGCCAGCCTGCCAGTATTTGGAACGGATCGTGAATCAAAATCTCCCGGCCAGAGACGATGGCCATATTCACCTTTTTAATGGCGCGGGGATTTTCAATAAAGAGATCATTTTCCTGGGCCAGAACATCGATGGCGGGTAATCGATTCACATCTGTGGCCGTCGTAATGACGGCCTCGGCGCCGCTGATTCGGGCGATTTGGCGTGTCAGACGGTTGGCGCCGCCGATATGCCCGGCCAGCAGGCTGATGGCAAAGCGTCCTTTCTCATCCATCACTACAACCGCCGGATCAATCATTTTATTGCGAATATGGGCTGCAATGAGCCGAACCACGATACCGGTCGACATGATGAAAAGATGTCCCGCATAGGTCTCAAACCGCTTTGCCACGGCATCTGCCAGGCTGATAAATTCGGTTGCAGATTCCGTGGCCGATTCCAAGCGGGCAGACACAAATATTTCTGCTCCCGACAGCTGCCCGGCCAGGCGGCAAGCTAGATCCGCTCCCTGAGGGGTGATGGCCCATATCGCAATTTTGTTTAAATCAGGCATATGTTTCAGCAGGCGGATCGATATCGATGTGCAAAATTTTTATCATAAAGTTTTGATTTAGGCACTAACCCCGGTTTAGACGCTTCTAAAACCTTGCCCACAATAATGAGTGCCTGTTTGGTAATCTTTTCTTTCGTGACGGTCTCCTTCAGGTGCTTGAGCTTTGAAAAGACAATTTTTTCCTCAGGCTGGCTCACACGGTATGCGATGGCACAGGTTGCCTCCTCTCCGTAAGATTCGGACAGATCGGCTGCGACCTCATCGATAAGTTTGATGCTGAGATAGATGGCCATAGAGGTCTTGTGCCGGGCCAGTGATTGAAGCGATTCGGCTTCGGGGACGGGTGTGCGGCCGGCCATGCGGGTCAGGATCAACGTTTGTGATACTTCCGGGAGGGTGTATTCGATACCCATGGCCGCAGCGGCCGCGAAAGCGGCGGTGACGCCGGGGATGATTTTATAGGGAATGTCTATCTGATTCAACTCCAGCATCTGTTCAAAAATAGCGCCGTACAGGCTTGGATCGCCGGTGTGCAGCCTCACGACCCGTTGACCGAGATGATAGGCATGCTCAATTTCGTGAATAATTTCCGTCAAATGAAGCGGGGCGCTGTTAATCAGCGCTATCCCCGATCGAGTCCATTTTAATACCGCTTCGGGAACGAGAGATCCCGCGTATATCACCACGTCTGCTTTGGCAAGTGCCTTTTGGGCCTTGACGGTGATGAGTTCGGGATCGCCCGGGCCGGCGCCGGCAAAGATCACCGCATAACACTCCTGTGAATCCATTTATTTTTCCTTTCCATCTATTGTTGAACTCTTGGTACCCGAAATAATCCAGACCGGATTCTCTGCCTGAAGTCTTTCCCCCCGGGGCATCGGTTTGCGACGATTGACTTGAACCTGAGTGACATCGATCGTAAAACCGGTCTTTTCCAATTTTGCAATGGCCGCACCGACATTGGACAGGATGACCGTGTTGATGACCATGATTCCACCCTCTTTAATACGGGCGGCGGCGGACGTGATAATCCCCACCAGATCCCGTCCCCCGCCCCCGATAAAAATCCGGTCCGGACGGGGTAGATTTTCAAGTCCTGCGGGCAAGGTGGCCTGAACAATGCTCAGATTTTCTACCTTAAAGCGGTTTTGATTGTTTTCGATCTGCCGGATGCGATTTTTCTTCTTTTCAACCGCATAAATTTTTCCCTGCTTTATAAACAGCGCCGCTTCAATCGCAACGGAACCGCTGCCGGCTCCCAGGTCCCACAAAATGTGCTCTGAACAGAGACGAAGCTTGGAAAGGGTGACGGCCCTCACTTCGGGTTTTGTGATCAGCCCCCCCTCGTGTTCGTAAAACCGATCCGGCAGCCCCAGTTGGAGGCCGGGGCAGGGCGCCTCGAGGGCCGGGCGGCGCATCAATACGACCAGATTGGGATCTGCAAAATGTTTCTCAGACGCTTGCGCCAACTCAAAGCGGGTGACCCGTTCGTCGTCCGTCCCCAACTGCTCCAACACCCACATCTCAAAATCAGAAACGCCCTCTGTCAGAAGAAATTGGGCCAGCCAGGCGGGATTCTTGCGCGGATCGGTATAGACGGCCACTTTATCGTTCTTAAGGAGAACATCCAAAAGCTCGCTTTGGTCGTTTCGACCATGCAGGCTGACGATGCGCGCATCGTGCCAGGAAGATTTGATTCTTGAAAAAGCGGCCGCAACCGTAGAAATGTTTGGGTAAATACAAACCTGCGCGGGCCCCAGGGCACGGATAAGGGCTGAACCGATTCCAAAAAAAAGCGGATCCCCCGAGGAAATTACAGTAATGGTGTTCGTTTGCATGTGATCCCTGATAAATTGGACGACGTCCCGGATGTCGGCGCTAATTTCTTTTTTTAATCCCGGATGATCTTTAAAAAATTCGAGATGACGTTTCCCTCCGACAAGGATATCGGCGTTGTGAATGATACGCTCATGTTTTGATGTTAAGTCTTTGGGTGAAAGCCCTAGACCAATAATGGATATTGGCGCCATCTTAAAAACCCCCGTTTTTTTTAGAACTGTACAATACATTTCCATCATAGTCGAAGATGATGTTTTGAATATCCAAAACTCCGCCGGCGAATTTCTGGGCGGACTGAACGACTCGTCGGCCAACGTGGGCAACCAGTTCGGGACAGCCCTCGCGCACCATTTCCAGGGAATGACGGGCCGTGTTGGCCTGTAGAATTCTTTGAGCCAGGCGCTGATCCCGGCAGACGTTGCGAGACCAGGTTGAGAGTCGGTCCAGTGTCAGGGTCGATTTGGCGGCATGCGTATGCGGAATTCCCTGGGCCATTTTCAACGCTTTGCCAAAAAAAACCGCCAAACTGATCTTCTGAAACCCTTTCTTTGAAGCTGCAGCTAAAGACAGTTTAAAGAAATCACCGATTTGGATAAAAGCCTCTTCGGGAAGCTCCTGCCAGTGGCCCTGCGCGAAGCGTTCACTCCTTCGACCGGTGGTCAGAATCAGGTGTTCGACCCCGGAAGCCCGTGCAACTGAAACAGCAGATCTAATGGTGGCAATGTAGGCGTCGTGCGACATCGGTTTCACAATTCCGGTGGTGCCCAATATGGATAACCCCCCCATAATTCCCAGACGGGCATTTAGGGTTTTTTGAGCCAGGATTTCTCCCTCGGGTACAAAAATTTCGACGCTCACCGACGCATGTGAATCGTAGCGGGTGACGATATCTTGAACCGCTTGCGAAATCATTTTGCGAGGCCCGCTGGTGATAGCGGATTCTCCCGGAGGCGTCTCAAGCCCGGGTTTGGTAACGGTTCCGACTCCTTTGCCCCCGGTTATCGAAATCGGGTCCCCTTGCTTTTCACCGCTGTGCCTTTCCACCCGTCTGACGCGGGCACCGATTTCGGCCCTATGCGTGATATCGGGGTCATCACCGGCGTCTTTTATGACGGTGCACTGGGCCTGGTCGGGATCTTCGCGTTTACAACGGTGTATGGGGATGGAAATCAGATCTCCGGTGAGGAGTTCGATTTGAACTCTTGACGGTATCCGATCCTCGAAAAGAAGACGCAAAGCCCCCTTGGTTGCGGCTGCGGCGGCCGTGCCGGTGGTGAACCCGGCGCGCAATTTTGTGTGTGTTTTTCTTTTTTTGGGCGTCATAGGCTTATAGGATCAATTCAGCCGATAAAATAGTAAACGGTGCCTATCATCAGAATACTCGTCACGCGGAAACCCTGTCCCAGTAACAGAAGCTGCGTTCCCATCCTGGGGGCAAAAATGCCGATATAGCGCGGCAATTGATGTCGCAGGGCCCTGATAGGAAAGGCAACGATATTGCCGATCAATAAAGCCAGCACGGTTTGCTTGGTTGTCAGAAGGCCGGCATTCAGAAGTGCCCCCGCCGCTGCAAAACCGGAGGTAAATTCGGCCACGAAACTGAGAACGACCAGGGAAAGTGCTTCAATGGGAATGATGGTGGTGACGATATATTGAGCCAGCCACTGACGGGCAAAATCAAAAACCCCCATGGCATTAACGAAAAAGATAAAGATGTATATGGGCACGACATAAATCAGAATATTGGTCATTCGGCGCGGGAATTTTTTTTGGATGCCCTGCCAGAGGCTTTGGGAAGGCTGTCGACCGGAGACGGGCGATTCAGTTTCAGCAGATCGGTATTCACACGATTGAATCGATGGCCGCAAATGTCCATATATAAGAAAAAGAAAAGTTCGCATGATGGCTGCCAAAAGGATAATCAATAGATATAAACCTCCGCTCCGGTAAGCGGAACAATGATAAAAAAAGTGGTCGGTAAATGCAAAAAAAAAGCCGGAAGTTGATTGATAAAATTGGCCAAAAAAAGTTCCTGACGACAGATCTTGCCGTCTTTGTAAAAATCAAGCAGCATGGCGTTGGCGGCCACACCCGAAAAAAAAGCGGCCGTAAAAGCGGCACTGCACTGCCTGCCCAGGTTGCCGAACCTGAAAAGAGGAGCCGCCAGAGAGGCCAGATAACGGGTCCATCCGGCAAGCTCGATGATTTGGCCCACCATGAGCCCGATGGTAATGAAAATGATGAGCCGGGACAGCGGCCACACAAGCCGTTTGAGTACGTGATGCGTGGTCAGATCCTGCGCCAGCATTAGGCCTAAGCCGTAAATGACGGCCGAGATAAGCAAAGAGGCCGCCAAAAGCCTATAGCGTGGTGTTGAATTTTTAGTCGGCATTGTCCTTTTTTCTTTTGGAAAGGATCAGGGTCCAGTATTCGGGCGGGAGACTGCCCAATTTGCGAATATCACGCCAGACTTTTTCTTCCGGAAGACCGCAACTGGAAACGGCAACACTGTCTTTCAACCGGCCCGCTTCATCCAAAGCAGCCATAATGTCTTTTACATTACGATAGGCTTTGAGAAAAACCACTGTTTCAGGTCTGGCCGAAAGCTGCCGCAGGCGGTCTCCGCCGTTGGCTCCGGAGACCACCAAAAGAGATTCCTCACCCTCGGTCAGCGGCGTGTTTAAAGTGGCGGCGGCCGCCTGATAAGAAGTAATTCCGGGGATACTGAAAATCGGGATGTGGGGCGCCAGCGACTGAATGTTTTTGACGATGTATCCATATGTGGAATACGTCATCGAGTCTCCCAAAGTCAGGAAGGCGGCTTTTTGGCCCTGCTCCAGTTCTTTGATAATCGTGCGTGCATGTTCGCGCCAGGCTTTTTCGCGTTGTTGTTTTTCGTGAGTCATGGGAAAACGCAGCATCCTGACCGGGGTAAGGTCCGGAATGTGTGGTTTTGCGATGCTGACTGCTAGGCTGTAACTATTTTTGGTGGACGCGGCGGCAAATACCACATCGACACTGTTTAATACCCGTGCGGCTTTCAATGTGATCAGCTCCGGGTCACCCGGTCCGACCCCCAGACCGTATAGAACTCCTTTTTCTGTCTTCATACAATCCTCTTATTGTTTGGCATAAGCCATTATGGCCAAGGCGTTTACAACGCTGGCGGCCAGAGTCGATCCCCCTTTGCGGCCAACATTAGTGATATGCGGAAAGTCCAATTCCATCAGGGCCGCCTTTGATTCGGCCGCATTTACAAACCCCACCGGCAACCCGATGATGAGGGCCGGCCGGGCTTTTTTTTGATTGATCAACTCGATCAGACGAAGCAAAGCCGTGGGAGCGTTACCGATCACATAAATGCCGTTTTCCATCTCATCGCTGGCGGCCGTAACGGCAGCCTTAGCCCGTGTTGTCCCTTGCTGTCGTGCGATTTCAACCACCCTTGAATCGGTTATCAGGCACTTGACCGAAACGCCAAACGCGATCAGTTCGTTTTTGCGAATTCCCACCTGGGCCATATGCGTGTCGGTAATGATAGATTGGCCTGCTTTAATGGCTCTCAATCCAGCCTGAACAGCCTGGGGATGGAAGCGGACGGTTTGGATATATTCGAAATCGGCCGTCGTGTGAACCATGCGTTGTACGATCTGCCATCGGTCCGGGGGAAAGTCGTGTGTCCCGGCTTCTGCATCAATGATCTGGAAGCTTTTGGCCTCAATTTCCTCTGGTTTCATCGATTAGTTTCCTTTCGTGTTGATATTCCAGGCAGCTTTTCACAAAATTAAGGGCCACTTCAGGATGACTGCCGAAATGAAGATGTACATAACTCCCTAAGGTGCGCTTGATCTGAAAGCCTTCATGCATTTGATCCATCCCGGTTCGGGAAGTCAACCGATAGATCGTCTCGCAGTTGTCGGGAGGTGCGGTAATTTTGGAGTAATGGAATTCATGCCCGCGCATGGTCTGGCCGCGTTGTCCGATAAGGGTATCTTTTTGCAGGGTAATTTCTCGATATCCAAGAGACCTTAAGCGGGGAGACATTGCCGTTTCAAAAGGGAAGCATCCCGTCATGGGAAACGTGTTGCCCTCAAAGTCGCAAATCGAGCGGCAAAGATACATGAACCCGCCGCATTCGGCATAAATCGGCATGCCCCGGTTGCATTGGGTGAGGATCTGATTGTGAAATCCGGTATTCAAGGAAAGCGCCCTTGCAAAAAGCTCCGGGTACCCACCGCCAAAATAGAGTCCATCCAGATCTTCCGGAAGCCGCCGATCTTTTAAGGGTGAAAAGGGGATAATTTCAGCACCGCGATTGACCAGCAAATCGAGATTGTCCCGGTAATAAAAACAAAACGCGTTATCGCTGGCGACTCCGATACGGACCAGCGGTTTTTCAGGGGGCGACGGGAGCAGGGTATCCCGGTCGGGCTTATCCAGCGCGGGGAGCCGCTCCATAAAGGTGTCCAGATCAATATTTTTTTGCATTAATCCGGCGAGCCTCTGGATGGCTTCCGTGGTCAAAGGGTGATCCTCCCGGGTTACCAGGCCCAGATGCCGTTCAGGAATCGTAATCGTCTCATCGCGCTGAATTCCTCCCAGGCACGGCATTTTGACATTATCCCGCAAAGCGTCTTTTAAATATTGGAGATGACGTTGGCTGCCGATATAATTAAACAGGACACCGGCAAAGGAGAGGTTTTTATCAAAGCGTTCAAAACCCTGGATCAAAGCCGCCGCACTTCGGGCCATGCTGCGTGCATCCACCACCAATAGGATCGGAAGGTTGAGCCATTTGGCCATTTGGGCCGTGGAGCCGGCTTCGCTGCGGCCGTCATAGCCATCGAAGAGTCCCATGACACCTTCGACCACGGCAACATCCGCCTGATGGGCGTTTTTGTAAAAACAAATCCGGTTGTAATCTTCTGAAAGCATCCATCCATCGAGATTACGACTATCCGTATCCGTAATTCTTGAATGGTGGCCGGGATCGATAAAATCAGGACCCACTTTAAAGGGTGCGACCTTCATGCCCCTTTTTACCAGAGCCGCCAGCAAACCCAGTGTAATGGTGGTTTTGCCGCAACCGCTCTGTGTTCCTGCTATAACGAATCCTTTCATCATAAACTCACCGGTAATCCAGTGCCTCCTGCACAAGGCTGTGCGCCTGTTCGTTAAAAACAGTCGGATACAGAATCTGTCCAATCGTAAAGATGCCTTTTATCAACCGCATTGTCGGTCGCGACACAATCATTTCATCGATCAAAAAGATCTGGTCTTCGCGAATGGCCTTGATGATTCTGAATCCGGACTCATTTCGAATTAACGCTTTGGTGGGGCGGTTCATGGCACCGTATTGGGCGAGATAGATGTCGATCTGCTCCGCCAAAGCCAAAATCCGCTCTTTTCCAAACGCTGCAATGTTGGTTCCGCGGATCGATTGAGCGCCGGAGGCCAGATTGATTCCACCCGCCGTTTGGAGGGCAAAAATCGCCATGGCGTCCGGGGTGAATGTTTTCATCTTTTTGTGCATGGCTTCAAAATAGACGCGCTTTTTCGGTTCTATTCGATCGGCCAGCTTCCGGAATCGCTGCACGGCGGTCTTAAAGGCGAGAATCATGCGCCCGGCTTTATGTTGTTTGCCGACCAGGAGTCCGAGCACCTCCCAGTAGCGGTACATTTCTTCAATCGTACGCGGCTGTATGGATACGACGGTTATGCCGCTTTGTTCGAGGCGTCTTAAAAGCCTTGCATATCCGCGGTCGATCATGGGGCGGATCAGAACCAGATCGGGCTTGGCCGCGAGAAATTTCTCAGGGTCATCATGATAGGAAAAAACCGGTTTCTTGAGTGCTTCGGGCGGATAAGCCTCGTTTCTGGATACACCGATAAGCTCACTTTTCAGGCCCAGGCCGAAAAGGTTTTCCGTATGGGCCCCATAAAGCGATATGACCCGACCGAAGGGTTGTTTGATTTCGATTTTTCGACCGGCTTGATCAAAAACCAGTCCGGAATTTTGGATACGCAAAGCAGCGGCGAACAGGGGTGCGGCCTGCGAAATCAAAATGAAAATAATCGTTAGTCCAAATGATATCAGACGATGTGCGGTCATGGCATTTCGCTTATTTTTTTAAAATCACCTGTTTCGATCCGGCATAGGCATCAAAAATAACTTTGCTTTCGACCCCAAAAACCTTCCCAATGATGTCCGGCGTCAATGTCTCATCGGTCGATCCAAAGGCAACGACTTTACCTTCCTTCAGAAAGACCAGATCGTCGCTGTAAAGCGCCGCCAGATTCATGTTCTGCATGACGGCAATAACGGTTGCGTTTTCATCACGGATCTTTTGTTGAACT
>CAZNFS010000004.1:0-44664 GCA_964572695.1 uncultured Desulfobacteraceae bacterium | reverse complement strand
GCTGGGCGAAACCGATGAAACCAATGTGGAATTAGAGGAGTATAAAACCAAGATCGAGGCCGCCGGTCTCCCTGAAGAAGCCCAAAAAGAAGCCTCGCGGGAGCTTGACCGGCTTTCCAAAATGCACCCGTCTTCGGCCGAATACACGGTGGCTTCCACCTTTCTGGACTGGATGACGTCGCTTCCCTGGAACAAAAGCACTAAGGACAATCTCAATATCAAGAAGGCCCGCAAAGTTCTCGATGAAGACCATTACGGTCTCGAAAAGCCCAAACGGCGGATTATCGAGTACCTGGCGGTTCGCAAACTAAAGCCCGAGTCAAAGGGGCCGATCTTATGTTTTGCCGGCCCCCCGGGTACCGGCAAAACCTCCTTAGGCCATTCCATCGCCGGTGCCCTGGGTCGCGAATTCATTCGCATCTCTTTGGGCGGTGTACGGGATGAAGCTGAAATCAGAGGACACCGGCGGACATATGTCGGCGCCCTGCCCGGCAGAATCATCAAGGGGCTTCGGCGGGCCGGATCCAACAATCCGGTGTTTATGCTCGATGAAATCGATAAAGTCGGGAGTGATTTCCGTGGAGATCCGTCATCTGCTTTGCTCGAAGTTCTCGATCCCGAGCAGAATTTTTCTTTCAGCGATCATTATTTGGATGTGCCTTTTGATCTTTCCAAGGTCATGTTTATTACCACGGCCAATATTCTGGATACCATTCCTCCTGCGTTAAGGGACCGTATGGAAGTTCTGGAACTCTTGGGGTATACCGAGGACGAAAAAATTAAAATTGCCAATCGTTATCTTATCCCCCGGCAGCGCAGGGCGCATGGCCTGAAGGCGGATCAGATTTCTTTCACCGAAGGTGCGGTGAAGCATATGATATCCGGCTATACGCGCGAGGCGGGATTACGGAATCTGGAACGGGAAATTGCCACCATTTGCCGCGCTGTGGCAACCCAAATCGCCGAAAGAACCACCCAATCGCTGGCTATCAAAGTCGTCAATATAGCCAAATATCTAGGCCCGGTAAAGATCACCAGAGAAGCCAGAGCTCGGATCTCCACGCCCGGTGTTGCCATGGGATTAGCCTGGACACCCGCCGGGGGTGAAATTCTCTTTATCGAAGCCACTGCTATGCGAGGGACGAAAGGACTGACGCTCACGGGACAACTGGGGGATGTCATGAAAGAATCGGCCACGGCGGCCCTCAGTTTTGTGAGGACCAATGCCGACACACTTAAGATTGCCGACGACTTTTTTGAAACGCATGATCTCCACATTCATGTGCCGGCAGGGGCAATTCCCAAAGACGGCCCTTCGGCCGGTGTGACCATGCTTACGGCCCTGACCTCGCTTCTAACAAACAAAAAAATCCGCCGAGATCTTGCGATGACCGGTGAAATCACCTTAAGGGGCCAGGTTCTACCGGTGGGAGGAATCAAGGAAAAGGTTTTGGCCGCCCACCGGGCCGGGATTAAAACACTTATCTTACCCAAATGGAATGAGAAAGATCTACAAGATATTCCCAAAAAAGTTCAAAAGGATATCAAATTCCATTTTGCGGATAAAATGATGGATGTGCTTCGAATCGCACTTACTGATGACCCATGATAAACGCCTTATCGACTTAATTCCGCCATGACCCGAATGGAGCCAGGCATTTGTAGGATCGTATTCCGGTTTCTGATCGGAAGCAGCATCGCTATTCTGCTTTTATCCGCCTGTGCGCAACCTAAACCCACGAAAGCCCCCAAGAAGAAGGGGTATCCCCGTCCCTATCGGATTGGATCCCAGTGGTACCAACCCCTGCCACATGCCAAAAATTTTGTACAGCGCGGGCTCGCTTCCTGGTACGGCAAGGATTTCCATGGTAAAAAAGCAGCCAACGGCGAAATCTACAATATGCACGCCCTCACGGCCGCCCACAAAACACTTCCCTTTGAAACGTATGTGAAGGTTCGCAATTTAAAAAACAAACGTGAAGTCGAGGTGCGCATCAATGACCGGGGGCCGTTTGTGCGCGGCCGTATCATCGATCTTTCTTTTGCAGCAGCCAAAAAAATCGCCCTGGTGGGGCCCGGAACCGCGCCAGTAGAAGTCGTGGCTCTAGGAGCCGCGGCCGGCCCGGCATCCACGACAAAAAAGGGACGGTCCTATATCCCGACCGATTACTTCTCCGGTAATTTCACAATCCAGGTTGGCGCCTTCTCAGACCGTAAGAATGCGGTGCGGCTGCGGGAAAAGCTCGATCGCACCTATAAACATGCCCATATCACCGACCTCGACACAGGCGGTAAAATGCTTTACCGCGTCCGCGTGGGTAGATGCGCCACACTTTCCAAAGCGCTCGAATATGAAAGATACCTTATCAAAGAAGGCTTTCCGGGCGCTTTTGTCGTTGCCGAGTAACCGATGCCTGAAACAGCTCTACCAAAGGTGGCTTTCCTGGACCGTGACGGCGTCATTAATCGCGATTCGCCGGATTATGTCAAAAGCTGGAGTGAGTTTGAGTTTTTGCCGGGCAGCATCGAAGCCATACGCAATCTTACTGTGAATGGTTTTGCGACGATATTGATCACCAATCAATCGGCCGTTAACCGTCGTTTAATTTCTGATACGGAACTGCAAACGATTCACACGCACATGAAAGCGGCCTTAAGGCGTCGGGATGGTCATATCCAGGATATCTTTTTCTGTCCCCACAGGCCGGATGAAAGGTGTGCCTGCCGTAAGCCCAAAGCGGGATTGATTCACCAGGCGCAATCAAAATATCGGATCGATCTGCCCCAATCGTTTATGGTGGGAGATAATGCCAAGGATATCGAATGTGCTCGAAATGCGGGTTGCGGTGGTGCAATCCTGGTGCAAAGCGGCCTTGGCCCCGATGCGGCTGAAATATTGGCCGCTCGAGATATCCGCCCGGACTTCATAGCCAGGGATTTAGCGGAAGCCGTTAACTGGATTTTGACGGCAGCGGGAAAAGGGGACGGGCTGAGTGAATAATTATGAATCGGTCTCCGGGGTCTCCGGGGTCTCCGGCAAAGGGATCTTAAAAAATTGAATTCCCTCTTCCTTCATTGTTTTCTCTTCATCTTCGGTACTCATTCCACGGATATTTCTCGGTTCTGAAACACCGTAATGAATTTTCAACGCCTCCTTGGCGAAATCACAACCCACGTTATCAAAATTATTGACGACATAATTGGCAACCTTTTGGCTGATTTTCTCCAATTGGCGGCTACGTAAAATCTGGTCACCTGTGGCAGGAGGCGCTTTTATTGCAAATGTCGAAGGGATTTTTAACACTTCGGTGTCGTTGCAGACAGGGCAGGTAAGAAGTCCGCTGGATCTTTGATTTTTGTAAGCCTTCTCATCCTCAAACCAGCCCTCAAACGTATGCCCTTTTGAACATTGTAAATCGTAGGCTATCATCTCATCCCGGTGTATTAAGAAAAAGTAAATTTTTATTGACAGATTGTGATTTTAGCTCAAATATATTATATTTCTATATTCGTCAAATTATTTTTAGCTCAAGCTTTTTTCGTCAATCACTATAACCATTAACCCCAAAGGGGGCAAGGTCCATGAAGCTGAGCATCGTTAAATTATTATTATGCGTCAATTGCCTGTTTCTACTTTGCGGATCGGTGGCAGCTGAGACCAAGTACGTGCGTGAAATTATTTATGTCACCCTTCGGGAAGCGCCCGGTCTCAAACACAAAGTAATTACCAAGATTCCGTCGGGGCAGAAACTGGAAATTCTCAAAGTCGATAATGAATGGACCCGGGTAAAGATTGCCAATGGAACTACCGGATGGGTCCTTTCACGCTATGTTACCGCCAAACAGCCGAGCGGTTATTTAGTAAACCGTCTAAAGGCCAGTCAGCAAACCCTCCAGGAGCAGGCGACTTCGATGTCGGACGAAAACAAAAAACTGCGCGCTGAAATTGAACGATTAAAGAAGCAATCCCAAAATCGGATCACAGCGCTTGAAAACGCCGAACAGAAACTGGCCCAGGCCAGCACGTCCTACGGGGATCTTAAAAGAGAATCGGCCGGTTACCTTCAATTGAAAACAAATTATGAGAAAACCGTGGCTCAGTTTTCAGAAGCCAGGAAGAAGGCCGAAAAATATCAAAAAGCACTTGAAAAAATCGAGTTTAAAAACGATGTCAAATGGTTTTTAAGTGGTGCCGGAGTTCTCGTTTTCGGATTTCTCATCGGACTCAGCGCCAGATCACGCCGGAAATCTTCCCTGCTATAAAGCCAAATGCAAATTAAAACTGATTTTCTCATCATCGGCAGCGGTATCGCAGGTCTCTCTTTTGCTCTCAAAGCGGCGGATTTTGGAACTGTCGCCCTTGCCACCAAAAAAGATGCCGCCGATAGCAACACCAACCTGGCCCAGGGAGGCATTGCTTCTGTCTTTGGGGAACTGGACTCGTTTGATCAGCATATCCAGGACACGCTCGCTGCCGGGGATGGACTCTGTCATCGGGATGTGGTCGAAATGGTGGTTAAAGACGGGCCGGCCAGAATCCGTGAACTGGCGTGCCTGGGCGCATGTTTCAATTTGACGCCTGCGGTAAAAACCGCTCCTGAAGCGCCGCCGGTTGAACCCTCCTTTGATTTGGGGCAGGAAGGCGGGCATTCTCAAAAAAGGATTGTCCATGCCCAGGATATGACCGGTCGGGAGGTGGAAGGCGTATTGCTGGCGCGTGTAAAAAATCACCCTCAAATCCGTCTGTTTGAAAACCATATCGCAATCGATCTGATCACCCATTCCACCCATCTGAAAAGAGGCCTTATTACCACAACACATGAAGACTTTTGCTGTGGCGCATATGTCCTGGATAGTCAGACCAGGCAGATCAAAACCTTCCAGGCCCAAATTACACTCCTTGCAACCGGTGGCGCAGGCAAAGTTTATCTTTACACCAGCAATCCCGATATCGCGACCGGAGATGGAATAGCCATGGCCTATCGCGCGGGGGCCACGGTGGCCAATCTCGAATTTGTCCAATTTCATCCCACATGTCTGTATCACCCCGAGGCCAAAAATTTTTTAATTTCGGAAGCCGTAAGGGGCGAAGGGGGAATTTTGGTAGATGGCGGCGGCCATCCTTTCATGGAGAGATATGACCCTCAAAAGGATCTTGCCTGCCGTGATGTGGTCGCGCGCGCCATCGACACGGAACTAAAAAAAAGCGGCGCCGATTCCGTCTTTCTAGACATTTCCCATCGCCCTGCAGACCGGATCAAAAAGCGATTTCCCAACCTGTTTGCCAGGTGTCTTTCCCTGGGGGTGGACATGACGGTCGATCCGATTCCGGTCGTACCGGCGGCCCACTATTTGTGTGGAGGTGTGGCCACTGACAAATTCGGGAGAACGGATATTAAACGTCTGTATGCCGTTGGGGAAAGCGCCTGCACAGGATTGCACGGCGCCAATCGTCTCGCCAGCAACTCCCTGCTCGAAGCCCTTGTATATGCCCACAACGCTGCCCAACAGGCGCTTTGCGATTTCCGAGCCTTTGATGGAAACAAGGGGCCGTCTATTCCGCCCTGGGATGACTTCGGCTCAACCGATAGTGATGAGCGGATCATGGTTTCTCAAAATTGGGATGAAATCCGGCGTTTGATGTGGAATTATGTCGGTATTGTCAGGTCAAACAAGCGGCTGGCCAGGGCTCAACGCCGGATTGAAATCATTCAGAAAGAAATTCAGGAGTATTACTGGAATTTTAAACTTGAGGTTGATTTAGTGGAACTTCGCAATATCGCGACCGTGTCCGAACTCATTATTCGCTGCGCTCAAAACCGAAAAGAGAGCCGGGGACTGCATTACAACATTGAACATCTCCATCGCGACGATAATCGCTGGCTAAAAGATACCCTTGTGAGACGACCTTTTGTCGGATAGCGGCCTCGCTTTTTAAACTGTGAACAGCGGCTCATTTGTATTTTTCCATAATCCTTCTTATTTCCGACTTCAGGCTTAAAAAAAGCGTTGCGAGTTCGGGATCAAAAAATGTGCCGATGCCGGAATCGATCTCGTTGAGCGCGTCATCAAAACTCCAGGCTTTCTTGTACGGCCGTTCCGAGATTAAAGCATCAAACACATCACAGATACAGACGATTCTTCCGAAAAGGGGGATCTTATCACCTTGCAGGTGGTCATCATATCCGGTTCCATCCCATTTCTCGTGATGGGTTTTGGCGATGACTTTGGCAATTTCCAAAAGCTTTGAATTACTTCCAGACAGCAATCGGGCACCGATTTCGGTGTGTGTCATCATGGATTTTCGCTCTTGAGGGTCCAAACTCCCCCGCTTTAACAGGATGGTGTCGGAAATTCCGATCTTACCCAAATCGTGCATGGTGCTGGCCAGACCCAAGATGTCGTACTCGGCCTTTGACATGTCCAGAGCTTGGCCCAGGGCGCGACAATATTTACTCATGCGCTTAATATGCTTTCCCGTTTCCTTATCCCGATATTCAGCAGCCATCCCCAGGCGATCAATGATCTCGATTTGGGTTTTTTTGAGCTCGAGGGTTCGCTCCAAAACCTTTTCTTCAAGAATCGCATTTTGATTGATGAGCGCCGCCTGGGCGATTTTTAAGGTGAGATGTGTTTTTACGCGCGCTTTGACTTCCGTGATGTCGAAAGGCTTGGTGATATAATCCACCGCACCGTATTCAAATCCTTTGGTTTTGTGCCCGGTATCATCGACTGCCGTAATAAATATAATGGGAATATCTTTGGTATCGGGATTTTTTTTAATTTCCTGGCAGACTTCAAAGCCGTCCATGCCCGGCATCAGGATATCGAGGAGGATCAAATCCGGGGAGTTGATATGGGCATATTCGATGGCTTTCTCGCCCTCCAGGGCCACTCCCAGCTTGTAATCGTTTTTCAACGCCTGGACAAGCACATCAATATTGGTTTTGGAGTCATCCACTAAAAGGATGGTACAGTTGCTAAGTTGATTCATAACGTTGTCTAGCTCCACTTAAGTTTACGATAAATCCGTGCCAGTGTTTCCCCGGCGTCATCAAAGCGATAATTGCGGATCTGAGTGGCCAGATTAATGGTTTCGGGTTCCAAACCTTCGGCGATCAAGCTTTTTCGAACCGCTTTCAAATATTTTGCAGATTCCACCGGATCATAAACTTTAAGACCGGTTTCAAGGTTTTGCAGACTTTTGAGTATGACCGATTTGTCTGCTATCGGTTTGGGGGGGGGCATGGGTGCCGGTTGCGGGCCTTTTTCCGGTTTTAACATGGCCGACATTTTTTGAACCGATGCCACAACCTGATCCAGCGTATCTTCCACCTGGGGCAGGCGCTGAAGCATGTCTTCTTCTATTTCACTTTGGCATGCATTCTCCAAAGCCTTGGCGGCTTTTTCCAATTCCATGGCTGAGATGTTTCCGGCCGCACCCTTTAGGGCATGGGCCTGAATCCGGGCGGTGTGATAATCTCCTTTGGCAATGATGACGCGCAACTTAGGGCCGAATTCTTTTTTATCTTTACAAAAATCTTCCAAAATATCCAAATACAGATTTTCAGCACCGCCGATTCGGGCCAAGCCTTCGCGAATCTGCAGCCCGGGAAATGCATCATCGCTGATATTCTCGAAGCCTTCCGCGCTGTCTTCCGGTTCCGGGGGAGCCGCGCTCTCCTGCTCAGGCTGGGCTTTAAGTTCGGAAATATTTTTCCGCAGCGCGGCAAAAAGCTCCTTTCGGTCAATCGGTTTTAACACATAATCGTTCATCCCGGCATCCAGACATTTGGTGCGATCATCCGACATGGCATGCGCGGTCATGGCAACGATCGGTACCTGAGATTCGCGGCGAATGATTTTGGTCGCCTCGATCCCATCCATCTCCGGCATTTGTACATCCATCAAAATACCGTCATAGGCCTTTTTCTTGACTGCCCGGACGGCTTCGACACCGTTGGCGGCCGTTTCCACAGTAATCCCGGCCAGCTGCAGGATTTCCGAGGCAATCCGCTGATTGGTGGGATTATCTTCAACCAAAAGGATCTGCACATGCCTAAATTCATGGGGACGGACCAGCCCTGATTCGGTTTCATCGGCCACATCGGTTTTATATCCAAAAATTTCAAGGATTGTATCCAGAAGCAGGGATGCCTTTACAGGCTTGATTAGAAAGCTTTCAATCCCGGCCGCTTTGGCACGTTGAATCTCGCTTTCACGCCCGGAGGTGCTGGTAATGATGATGGGCGGGGCGACGGTCGAACCTAGCGCCCTTATTTTTTGGGAAAGCACGATTCCGTCCAGGTCCGGCAGACCGATATCCACAAAGATCAGGTCGTAAGGATTATTGGTAAGCGCGGTTTCGTACTTCAACAGCGCATCGCCCGCGTTCTGAACCATTTCGGTTTGAAACCGAAAAGATTCAAACAGCTGATTCATCACACGCAAGGTCGAAGGATTGTCCTCGATGACAAGAACCTTCAAATTGTTAAGACCCCCCGGAACCTTCGGCTCGGCGATCATGGCGGTGGAATCCAATTTAAATTTGGATGTAAAATAAAAGAGGCTTCCGACGCCGCCCTCGCTTTCAACCCAGATATCTCCCCCCATCATGCCGACGATTCTTTTGCAGATGGATAGCCCTAGACCGGTACCTCCGAATTTGCGAGTGGTCGAGCCGTTGGCCTGGGTAAACACATCGAAAAGTTTGGTTTAGTTTTCGGGGGCGATACCGATGCCCGTGTCCCGAACACAAAAAAGGAGCTCCGCCAAGTCACCTTTTACAAGGCGATTGCGCACCGAAATACAAATCTCACCCTGGGCGGTGAATTTTAGCGCATTGGAGGTCAGATTCACCAGAACCTGCCGCAGGCGCAAAGGATCCGCGATCACCCGGCGAGGCACCTCCGGTGCAATATCAACCACCATTTCAAGATCTTTTTTTGACATCAGCTCCAGGAACATATCCGCAACTTCTTCGATAACCTCCCGCAGGGAAAAGGGGATGCTTTCAAAATCGAGTTTGCCGGCTTCAATTTTGGAAAAATCGAGAATATCGTTAATCAACCCCAGCAAAGACCGGGCCGAAGAACGGATAATATTCAGATATTCCTTCTGCTTGCGGTCCAGATGCGTGAGCATGGACAGATCACAGGTGCCGATGATACTGTTCATGGGATTACGGATTTCGTGGCTGATCACCGCCAGAAATTCGCTTTTGGCATTGTTGGCCTTTTCGGCTTCCTCTTTGGCGACCTCAAGCTGTTCGATGGCTTTGGCCAGTTTAGCGGCATTTTCCTCCTGTATGTCCTTGGCAACTTTCAAGTCTTCGGCATAGCGACGCAAGGCCTTCTGCGCTTTTACAAGTTCTTCTTCGGCCTTCATTTCTTTAGACACAATGGTTAAACAGCCGATTGAAATATAAGTTTTATCCTTTTCATAGGCTTCCACCGTAGCTTGATCCTTGAGCCAAAAGATATTACCGCCGGGGAGTGCAATTTTGTAAACGGCCTCGACAATCCCCTTTTGTTTGCCTTCTTCCCTCAGCCCCTTTCTGACACCGCTTAACTCCTGCGGCCGCAGTATTTCGGTTTTTATTCCGCTATCGACATCCAAATACTTATAAACCCGACGCTCGCGGATACTATTGCGGAAAACCTCTGCCAGTTCCTCAAGCGGGCAGTCCATCAGCTGGACAAATCGCTTACCGGCAAATTCATACCACATGTTCTTTTCTTCTTCCTGCCAGGCCGAGATATACGGGATGGCCGGGTTACCGGTTTCTTCAAATCCGTGGTAATAACGGATACATCCCGCAATGCGTCTTTTGAGCGGATCTGAATAGCTGCCGGAGAGAATTTGTCCGCAATATTCCGGATCGATTATGTCATTGGAATCGGTGTCTGTTTCCATCTCTTATGTCCTCAAAACGGTCGATTATTCAGTCGTCATACCACAACCTTTTCCAATTATATACCAAAAAATATGGCCTCTTGGCCGAATTAACGCAGTGGTCCCCCGGTTGCATTTTGAGCATTGACAAGCCTTGGATATGTATTAGTTTATTGAATTAATTGTCCCAGCCTCATTCATATGAGGCTTTTTTAAACACACACAGACACCGCTACTTTAAAATGCAGACACAAGAGTTCAATGGCCAATAAACGGGATTATTACGAAGTTCTCGGCACAAGCCGCAATGCTAGCGATGATGAGTTAAAGGCCAGCTATCGCAAACTCGCCTTAAAGCACCATCCTGACCGCAACCCCGGAGACAAAGCCGCCGAAGAAAAATTCAAGGAGGCGGCCGAAGCGTATGGGGTCTTACACGATCCTCAGAAACGAAACCTCTATGATCAGTATGGACATCGGGGGCTGGAAGGGACGGGTTTTTCGGGATTTGGTGGTTTTGAAGACATTTTCTCAAGTTTCGGCGATATTTTCGAAGATTTTTTTGGATTCGGCTCCGGGAGAAGATCGCAAACCCGCGTTCAGCGCGGCGCCGATCTCAGATATGATCTCGTGCTCAGTTTCATGCAGGCGGCCTTTGGAACCGAAACTGAAATTGATGTCGAAAAAAACGAGCAATGCCCGGTTTGCGAAGGGCACGGCTGTGAGCCCGGCACCCATCCGGAAACCTGCAAACATTGCCAGGGACAGGGCCAAGTGACGCGCACGCAGGGTTTTTTTTCAGTTAGAACCACTTGCCCGATCTGTCATGGAAACGGCCAGATGATCACTCATCCTTGCGCTAAGTGCAGCGGCAACGGACAGGTGCTGATCCGTAAAAGGGTCTCCGTTAAGATTCCGGCCGGTGTTGATAACGGTTCAAGACTCCGACTAACGGGCGAAGGCGAAGCCGGGGGGCATGGTGGACCGGCGGGAGATCTCTATGTCTTTGTTCGTGTCGAAGCGCATGAATTTTTTGAACGCAGCGACACCGATGTTTTCTGTCGTGTACCCATCGGCTTTGTTCAGGCGGCGTTGGGAGATAAGATATCCGTACAGACCCTCGACGGTGAAAAAATTCTTGAAATTCCAAAAGGCACCCAGCCCGGTGATATTTTCCGTTTTACGGGCGAGGGAATCCCCTCTCTTCAGAGCCGCCGAAGGGGCGACCAAATCATCCAAGTCGACATCCACACACCGACACATCTGACCAAAAAACAGGTCGCCTTGCTCAGGGAATTCGCCAAACTTGAAAAGAACAAACTATCCAGCAAGCTAAAAAACATTCTGAAAGGAAATCCGGCCAGGGCCGACGGGCTTCGGAACTGACGGATAAGACCATGTTTGAATTAAAAATGGTCACACGTTTTGCCGCCGCCCACCAACTGAAGATGGTGGCCAAACAGTGTGAAAACCTGCACGGACATAACTGGAAGATCGAAGTTTATTTAGCCGGCGAGCAATTAAATAAGGCCGGCGTGCTGATCGACTTTGGTCTGGCTAAAAAACACATCAGAGAAATTATACAGGGCCTTGATCATTCCTTTCTAAACGAGCTTGAGTGGTTTGGTGACAACAATCCACCCTCCTCGGAGAATATCGCCAAACATATTGCCATCCGCCTTCAATCCGTCTTTTCCGATCCTGCCGTCCGGATCTCCCGGGTAACCGCCTGGGAATCGGATGACGCCTGTGCTACCTATATCCCAACACCTTAAACCCCGGGCAGTCGTTCACGGGTCCAAAGGTTCACGGTTATGTTTGCTCTTTTTTACTGCTTAATTCGGGAACCAGCTCTGCTTTTGTCACAATGGCCGTCACGTCCGCCACGTGCTGACGGATATTATCGAGACCCCCCTCCTGGCGATCGACCAATATGACGGCTTTGACGACTTCCAGCCCTTCGGCCCGGGCCCGTTCGATCGCTTTGATCGTTGATCCCCCCGTGGTGGCAACATCATCAATGATCACGGCCCGCATCCCCGGTTTAACATCACCTTCAATCCACTTGATAATCCCGTGATCCTTTCGGGTTTTACGAATAGAAAAGGCCGCAACGGGCTGGTTTATCAGCCCCGAGGCAAAAGCCGTCGCAACGGCTATCGGGTCGGCACCAAAAGTGAGCCCCCCGACACAGTCGACGGCCTGATTTCGAATCTCTTCAAATACCAGATGCCCGACGAGGAACATACCTCTCGGATCCAGCGTCGTCGGTTTACAATTAACGTAGAATCGGCTTTCCCGGCCGGATACCAGTCTGAATTTGGGTGTGGGACTATACCGGACTGACTTGTGCCGCAATAATTTGATGAGTTCCTGTTTCATGAGGGTCCTTTTGAAAATCGATTTGGGTAGCGGTCGTTATAAAAGGTTTGATTTGAGGCTTGATTCTACCGGAATAAATGGTTGATTTCAAGGCAAGAATCAGGTAAAAAAGCCCCCACTGAAATGGAAGAAGCCTGTTTGTGGGATTCAGTGGAGGCTTTGAGCAAGAAAAACCGAGGGCGGCCCTCCCTGAACTCTCATCCGGCTTTTACTAGTAATGACCGCATAGGTCAATTCGAAATTCCGAAATGACAAATTGATGATAACATGCTTAATCAGGCCATAAGATGAAAACAAACCCATTGCGATTGTTCATTTTTTTCTTTTTTATTAGCCGAATCTGTATATACAGCGGCCCTGTCAAGGCATCGGACGCTGAAGGGGCGCTTTCCCTGGAGCAAACCATCCAAAATGCGATTGATGCCAATATTCAGCTCAAGATATCCGTCGAAGAAATCGCAGCCGCCGATGCCCTGAAAAAATCGAGCCGGGCCGCTTTTTTGCCTTCGTTTAATGTGGCCTATCAATACGAACGCTTTGATGAAGAATTGCGTTCCACTCTTTTCGGGGTTACCCGATTTCTAGATAATTACACGTTTTCAGCCAGCGTCAGTCAGCCGCTTTTTATGGGATTTGCCATTCTAAACCAGTACAAAATAGCCGGCCTGGGGCTTGATGCGGCGGAACTTGCGCAGCGGATGGTACGGCGAGAGATTGTGCTTGAAGCCAAGAAAGCCTATTTTACGATCCTGAAAACCCAAAAGCTGCTCAAGGTCTCAAAAGACACCCTGACCCAGATTACGGCGCATAAGGATGTGGCTAAAAGTTTTTATGAAGTCGGCATGACCCCCTTAAACGATTATCTTCAAGCCCAGGTGGAACTGGCCAATGCCGAACAAGGACTGGTGGTGGCTCAAAACAACCTTGAACTGGCCCAGGCCGGCTTTAATACGCTTCTACGCCGCTCCCTGAGTGAACCGGTTGTTATCCAGGACATTTTAACCTATACCCCCGTTCAATATGGCTGGGATGAATGTTTTATTGAAGCGCTCGAAAATCGTACCGAGGTTAAGATCGCCGATGTGGATATCGACATCGCTGCTAAAAAAGTAAAACTAACCCAGAAGGATTTCCTGCCCACTCTGAATCTTACGGGAACGTATTATGAGATCGGAAATGACTGGAATTTAACCGGCACCACCGGTGTTTCCGATCCGGACGGCTGGAGCCTTGCGGCCACAGCCCAATGGACGCTCTGGGAAGGGGGCAAGTCTTATTATGGACGTAAAGAAAAGCGTCATCGGCTCTCCCAGGCAAAGCAAAAAAAACAGGATCTTTTAGACCGTATTCGACTGGAGGTCAAACAGGCTTACCTCAAAACACGAGAATCTGAAAAAAATATTTTGGCCGTACAAAAAGCCATTGAGCAGGCCAAAGAAAACTTTCGTATTAACCAGGAACGTTACAAAGAACAGGTTGCTACATCTACGGATGTCTTAGATGCTCAAACCTTGCTTTCCCGCATTATGACAAATTACTATAATGCCCTTTATGATTTTAAAATTGCCAAGGCGACCCTGTATCGGGCAATGGGTTGGGAAGTAATGGAATGAATCAGGCAGACAACCAGACCGCTATTATCCGAACGTTCCATGTTGGTAGGAGTTATGGCGCCAAGAGTGCTCTCTCCGACATCACGCTCGATATTTTAAAAAATGAATTTATTTTCATTACCGGTCCCAGCGGTGCCGGCAAAACCACCCTTATGAAGCTTATGTATCTGGGTGAACCGGTTTCCGAGGGACAGATTCTGGTCGACGGCGTCAATCTTTCACGGATTCACCCCCGCCGCATCCCCTATCTGCGACGCAAATTCGGCATTGTGTTTCAAGATTACAAATTGATCCCAACCGAAACAATATTTGAAAACATTGCTTTGGTTTTGGAAGCCCTCGGGAAAAAAAGAAGTTTAGTGCACAAAAAAGTCAGGAGTCTTTTACGAACGGTAGGAATGGAGGACCGCAGCAACGCCTTTCCGCCCAGTCTGTCCGGGGGCGAACAACAGCGGATTGCAGTTGCCCGGGCGGTTGCCGGAGATCCCAAAATAATTCTGGCCGATGAACCCACAGGGAGTCTGGATGCAGACTCAGCCGGTATTATTGTGAACCTTCTCAGGACCTTCCACTCACGAGGGGCGACGGTCATCATTGCCACGCATGACATGGAACTGATCAGTCAAATTCAGGGCCGCGTTATCCATTTAAAAGATGGGCGTTTGGCCGGCTATAGCGATTAAACCCGATGACACTGTTTCTAAAAAGAGCGATTAAGGATATCCTCAAAAACAGGTATTTAAACACCATTACTATCATAACGATTGCCCTTTCTATCCTGATTGTCAGTGCTTTTGCCCTTTTTTTCCTGAACGTCGGCGATTTGATGAACACCTGGAAAAAGGGCATCCGCATCATGGCCTATTTGGATCCCAATGTCCAAGAAACGGAAATTCTCCATCTAAGAGATGCCATCTCAAAATTGCCGGGCGTCCTAAACGCGCGGTTTATTTCCAAAGAAGAAGCCCTGCTGATTTTGAAAGAACAGGTCAAGGGCCAGTCATCTCTTTTGGATGACTTAGAAACAAACCCGCTTCCAAGTGCCTTTGAGATTCAACACGAAACCCTGGGGCAGAGCGACGCAAAAACAGCCCACCTTGCCGATCGGATCGCTTCGCTTCCCTCTGTGCGCGAGGTCGAATACGGGCAGAAATGGCTTGGCCGTTTTACCAATCTTTTCAACCTGTTTCGTTTTGCCGGTTTTGGGCTGGGCGGTTTATTTTTTATGGCGACCGTTTTTATCGTCGCCAATACGATCCGTTTGGTGCTTTACTCCCGACGCGAAGAGATGGAAATCATGCGTCTGGTGGGGGCCACCGACCGTTTTATAAAAACCCCTTTTTATATCGAAGGACTTATCCAGGGATTTTTAGGAGGCATCATCGGCTTGACCGGTCTTTATATTACCTTTGCCATCGTATCGTCAAAAGTGGGGCAGGGGCTCTCACCAGCCATATTGAGTATCCGCTTCCTTCCTTTCGAAATTGTGACCGGAATTCTTTTGTGTAGCATGATTATAGGGTGGCTAGGGTGTTTTCTCTCTCTCAAACAATTCTTCAAAAAACAATAGGTCCTGTCGTCGGGCTGATGCTCCTTTTATGGCCGTCTAATATGACTCTGGGCGGTTCCGGGACCGTCGGTATCATCAAGGTCGGCAATCTGAATATGCGGCAGGGGCCTTTATTGAGCGCACCGCGATTGAGGTTATTGCAGAAAGGGGATAAGGTCCTCATTCTGAAGCAGGTCGAGGGATGGCTTAAAATCAATCATCAGGGTCTGCAAGGATATATTAAAGATAATCAACGATTTGTGCGGATCATTGCCGGCGCGACTTCTCCCAGCGAAACCAGCGAAATTAAACGCTTAAAAGATCAATCCCAGGAATTGGATCAGGAAATTGAAAAATTCGAATCCGAGCTGAAGGCATCCGCTCAGAAGGAGACGGCTATTCTAAATACGTTAAACCGGTTTGACCTTACACTCAATCAGGCGCGTCAAAAGATTGCGGCCGCCAAATCCGAAAAAAAAACGCTCGATCAGAAAATAGTTCGATCCTCCAAACGTTCCGAAACTCTGAATAAGGATATCAAAATCCGTGAAATCAAAGCTTCCAAACGTCTTGTGGCCCTTTACAAACTGAATTGGCTGGGCAAAATAACCCTTTTGGCATCGGCGGAATCAATGTATGAGCTTTTAAGACGAAAAAATGCCATCGAACGGATACTTGCCCAGGACGAACGCATGCTGGACAATTTAAATACGGACAAGACCCGTCTGGCCCAGCTTTTGAAATCGCTTAATGATCATAAAACGGCCAAGCTGAAGCTTGAATCGGACTTAAAAAGGCAAATTAATGACATATCGTTTGAAAGAGCCAAACGGAATAAAATTCTGAAAATCATCCGCAATCAAACCGCTCTGGAAAAGGCCGCTATCGGTGCTTTAACACAGGCCTCGCAAGAACTGAACCAGACCATTCAGTATTTAACCCAAAAAGAGGCCGCCCAAACACGCCTCAAAGAACCCCCAAAGCCTTTTGTCGATTCTAAAGGGTTGCTTCGGATGCCGGTCAACGGTAAAATAGTTGCGCGTTTCGGGCGATATGTCGACCCAAAATATAACATTACCAATTTTCAACGCGGCATTGATATCAAAGCCGACAAGGGCGATTCGGTGCATGCGGTCTATTCGGGCCGAATCATTTTCGCCGACTGGTTCAAGGGCTACGGCAATATGATCATCATCGATCATGGGAATAATTATTATACGGTGTATGCGCACACCGAAGAACTGTTTAAGCAAAAGGGGGATAGGGTTGAGACCGACGAAGTCATTGCCACCGTCGGCGAATCCGGTTCCATGATAGGTTCCAAACTCCATTTTGAAGTGCGCCATCATGGCAACCCCATAAATCCTCTTATTTGGATAAAAAAAGGTTAAAAGGAGAACACCCATGCCAACGAAACTCAAATGTAATGCCAAGCTGTGGTTAATCCTGATTGCGGTATTATTCTGGCTGGCCGGATCAGGTTTTTACCGGGATCTCTCCGCCAGCAGCGATGAAACTTACAAAGGGCTGAAGATTTTTTCCGATGTTGTCGAACTGATCGAAAAAAACTATGTGGACGAAGTCGATAGCAAGGATACTATTCTCAAAGCGATTCATGGCATGGTCAACAGCCTTGACCCCCATTCTTCGTTTCTCCCCCCCGAAGCCCTTCAAGAACTGCATATGGACACGGAGGGTGAATTTGGCGGCATCGGGATCGTCATAACCATGAAAAATGGTAATATTACCGTTATTTCGCCCATTGTGGGGACTCCGGCTTACAAGGCCGGGATCATGGCCGGCGATAAAATTATCGAGGTCGACGGTCAACCGACAAAAGATATGATGCTATGGGAAGCCGTTCGCAAGATGCGGGGAGTCAAAGGGGCTCCGGTAGAACTTACCATTATGCGTCCCGAAGTTGATGAACCCATACATTTCAAATTAATCCGCGATATTATTCCACTTGAAAGTGTCAAAGCCCTCGTTTTGAAACCCGGTATTGGTTATGTCTGGATCACAAACTTTCGTGGCAGCACGGTCCAGGACCTCGACCGGGCCTTAACCGGACTCGAGACCGCCACGGTTCCGCTTAAAGGACTCATCCTTGATCTGCGGGATAACCCTGGTGGGCTCCTCAATCAGGCGGTCCGAATTTCGGATCTTTTCCTTGAAAAAGGCACGATTGTCTCGATTAAAGGCCGCTTGAAAAGGCACACCAAAGTTTTCAAGGCAAAGCCCGGCAAAACCAAACGGACCTATCCGATGGTGGTTCTTATCAACAGCGGAAGTGCCAGTGCTTCGGAAATCGTTGCCGGTGCCCTGCAGGACAATAAACGTGCGCTCTTACTTGGAACCACATCTTTTGGCAAAGGATCGGTACAGACCGTGGAAACCCTGCGCGGAGGATACGGGCTTAAATTAACGATCGCCAGGTATTATACACCCAGCGGCAAATCTATCCAGGCCCAGGGGATCTTACCGGACATCGAGGTAGTGCAAAAACCAATCGAAGATGCGCAAACAGCGGCAAAGCCGGAAGGTCTTTTAAAGGAAAAAGACCTCAAAAATCATCTTGAAGCCGAACCGAAAACGGATGCAAAGGAGACCACCGACGTCAAAGCTCCGGCCGAGAAAAAAAAGCCATCCCCTATACGCCGGATGGAATTTAAGCATGTCCCTCTTGAAATGGAAAGGCTTCAATCGGATTATCAAGTCATGCGTGCCCTTGAAATCCTCGTAAGCCATCAGATCCTTAAACGCGATGAGAGCTAGTTTCAGCAGGAAATGGATTGATTATTGACGATTGAAGATTGTCGATTGATGGAAGTCGCTGTGCTCCATCAGTTTATAGAAATTGATAACTGTCCTCAATTCATCAGGCGCGGGTCAAGGCCACAATGCGCGTTATTTTTTTGTCATAAAAAACTCAAAATCCAATAAATGCCTAATGCGGCATATCCCGTTGCCGGTCTAAAAATGCCTAAAAGAAAAGCCCGCAAAACCGTATCGCTTCAAGTTCATCTGTTAAAGATTGTCCTGGGTTTAGGTATACTCATTTTTTTGGTAATTCTGGCAGGAGTTCTGGCCCACAGATATGTCACCCGACCCCGACCCGTTCTGAGCGAAGAAAAAACAGTTTCAAAACAACTCAAACCATTGCCGCCGCCTAAAGCCCCCAAGCGTAAAAAGCCCCGCACCCCGGCCCCCAAACCTGCAACGCCTGCGCCGTTTGAAGTCTACCCCAAAGAAACGGAACCCTTTATTGCACCGTTGGTCAAACCCAAACCGCATCCAGACAAATTGCCCAAAGTAGCGATTATCATTGACGATCTGGGAAATGATGAAAAAATTGCGGCCAAGTTCTTAGACCTGGATACCATCCTGACGTTCTCGCTGGTACCCCACAGCCCGTTTAGCAAACAGATCGCCCACAAAGCAAAGGCCAGCGGCTTTGATATCATGCTCCACCTTCCCATGGAACCCAATGAATATCCACGCATCAAGCCGGGGCCGGGGACCCTCCTGGCCAGCATGACCCCCGATGAATTGCTTTATCAGTTAAAAAAGAATCTGGATGATATCCCCTACATAAGAGGGGTCAACAATCACATGGGCTCCAAAATGACCGCTTTGGATGCTCAGATGAACCAAATATTTACCATTATCAAGAAACGGAACCTCTATTTTATCGACAGCCGCACAACCACAGCGACCCTTGGCCGACAATCGGCCCGTCTGATGCGTGTTCCATTTGCCGAACGCGACATATTTTTAGACCATGTCCAGACCCCTGAATTTATAAGGAAACAATTCAAGCGCTTGGTACAAATCGCATACAAGCAGGGCGAGGCCATCGGCATCGGACATCCGCACGTCCTGACCTATCGGATCTTGAAGGAAACCCTTGCCGATCTAAAAAGCAAAGTCCGTTTCGTCCCCGCTTCGGAGGTGGTCCATATCCTGGGCTGATTTTAACCCTCCTCCCATCTTCAGAACGCATTGACACCCGCAAGGGGATGGGATAAGTTACGCTGCATTAGTCTATTACCCATCCACGACTCAATAATGACAATAATTACTGTGAATCGTGGAATTAAATTGCAGCAGGGGTGTTTGTGTGGATTCGAAGAGTGAGCGTCGAAAATCTATGCGCTGGAGGGCTGCATGGCCGGTAAACGTCCACACCAGCCAGGGCGACTTTGTGGGTGAGACCATCACTATTTCCGAGATGGGTATATCCATCTATTGCGATGAACCCCTCAGCTTGAAAAAAGTAATCCATTTGACCATTTTCCCGCCCGACCACGAAGTCATCCGGATTTCCGGTGAGATCGTCTGGTCGGATCTTTTTGGTATTGATGATCGGGATGACGTGGTCGGTTTCGGGATTTTCTTCATCAAGATTTCAGACGCAGACCGGCGCTACGTTCGGGAAGTGGTTTCAGCGCAAACTGATTAGACTTGCCGTTAATGTTACCCAAATGATCCCATCGAATCGATCCCGAACTGTTTCTGTTACTTATCCTAATCTTAAATATTCTTTTTTTTCGAGGAGGTTTTGCCATGACCAGGGACACGACCTGGCTGAAAACCCACTGTGCTAGAATGGACCATGGCGGTTGCGCCATGCTGGTAAAGGTAAGGGATAACCGCATTGAGCGTATTAAGGGTGATCCGGAGGGATTCTTAAACCGGGGCTATTTGTGTGCGAAAGGATTTGCTTCCGCTGAACGGCTGTCCCACCCGGACCGTCTCAAGCACCCGTTAAAGCGAGTCGGCAAGCGTGGAGAAGGACAATGGCAAAGAATATCCTGGGATGAAGCGCTTGCCCTGATCACCCATCATTTTAACGAAAGCGCCAAAAACTGGGGTTTACGGAGCGTGGCTTTCTGTCAGGGAATGCCAAAGGGGCTGGAGCACTTTGTTCTCATTAGACTGGCCAATATTTTCGGTTCTCCCAATGTGGTCGCCATCCAGGATGTATGCCACGCTCCGCGTGAGATCAGCGGCGTGCATACCTGCGGTTTTTACCCGGTGGCCGATTTTCAACATAAGAGCGATCTGGTCCTCTTGTGGGGGAGCAATATCGCCCATACCAATGAGGAAGGGATTATTTGCAGTCAGTTATTGTCACAGCTCAAAAAGGGAACCGAATTGATGGTTGTGGACCCGCAAAAGATCGCCCTGGTCCAAAAAGCCAAATATTGGCTTCAGATTCGACCCGGCACGGATGCGGCCCTCGCACTGGGCTTTTTAAACGTAATTATCTCAGAAGGATTATATGACCGGGACTTTGTCGATAACTGGACTTCCGGATTCGAAGCGCTTGCCCGTCATGTAGAACCGTTTAGGCCCGAAAAAGTTGCCCGGATGACATGGGTGCCCGCCGATCTCATTCGTTCCGGCGCTCGCTGTTATGCCGAAGCCCGGGTGGCATCCATTGGTTGGGGCAATCCCATCGAACAAAATGTCTCCAGTTTTGATACTTCCCGGGCCCTGGTCTGTCTGATGGCTATTTGCGGCAACCTCGATATCCCCGGCGGGAACATCAAGGCCAACGAACCCGATATTATCAACCTGGGAAAATTTGTGCGCGCCGATCTGATTCCCTCTAAAAGAAAGGATATGATTCACGCGCATCAAAACACGATTCCGGGCTTGATGACCGTTCCACCGGCCTATTTTCGAAAAGCGGTTCTTGAAGAAGATCCCTATCCGGTTAAAGCCGCCTATATCCAGTGCGCCAATCCGTTGCTAAGTTACGCCGACAGCCAACAGACCTTCGAGGCCTTGATGAAACTCGACTTTGTTGCCGTGGCGGATCTTTGCATGACCCCCACGGCGGCCTTGGCTGATGTGGTGCTTCCGGTAGCAACGCAATTTGAGTTCAACGACATCGGACATTTCGGTCTTGGCCACGGAATTGTTTTGGCCCGTCCCAAACTGGTGGACCCCCCGGTCGAGTGCTGGCCCGATATAAAGATCCTCAATGAACTCGGAAAACGAATGACCCATCCCGAATACTGGTATGAAGACCATGAGGCGCTTTTAGACCAGGTTCTCTCCCCCAGTGGATTGAGCTACGACCGATTTGCGGCCAAAGGGTACTTAAACGGCGCCCCTGCCTTTAAGAAGTATACAAACTCGGGTTTTAAAACGCCGACGGGCAAAGTCGAATTGGCATTGACGCGGGCCGCTAAATTCAACCTCCCCGCTCTGCCGCAGTTTCCGGAGCATCTCCAAGAATCGGTGGATGTGGATTACCCTTTGATATTGACCAGTTCCAAAAATCCCTATTATCTGCATTCGTCTTACCGCTGGATTGAAAAATTGCGTCAAAAAAGCCCGCGTCCGGTGGTTCAGATCAATCCTCAAACGGCGGCCGAACTGGGGATTGAAGAAAACGATGCCGTCATGATCGAAACGCCGCGGGGTAAGATTGTCCAATTTGCGCACTTGACCGAAAGCCTGCACCCGCATGTTGTCTCGGCAGCCTACGGGTGGTGGTTCCCTGAGTCCGAGGCCGAGTCGCAATATGAATGGAAATCGTCCAATTTTAACATGCTGACATCCACGGCCGAACTGGGCCGGGCTTTCGGCACACCCAACCTGAAAGGAATCAAATGCCGCATCAGGCGGGAATAGGGGGATCGTATTCATATGGGACGCTCACTATTAGATGGGAATGAAGCCATTGCCCAGGGTGCGCTTGCGGCCGGATGCCGGTTTTTTGCCGGTTACCCCATCACGCCGGCCACCAGCATCTTAAATTCGATGCTGAAGCTTTTGCCGCCGCAAGGCGGTATTTGCATTCAAGGCGAGGATGAAATCGCCTCCCTGGGGTATTGTCTGGGTGCGGCCATGACCGGAGCGAAAGCCATGAGTGCCACTTCCGGACCCGGCATCAGTCTATACAGCGAGCAAATTTCCTTTGCGGTGGGAAGCGAAATCCCCCTCGTTATCGTGGATGTTCAACGCTTGGGCCCCTCCACCGGTTCGGCCACACGCGGCGCCGACGGCGACATACAGTTTTTACGCTGGGGTAACAGCGGCGGCATACCGGTTGTTGTCTTGGCACCGGTCGACGTGAGGGATTGTTTTGTATTAACCGTGCATGCCTTTAACTTGGCGGAAGAGTTTCGCTGCCCGGTGTTTATCGCCTCTAACAAAGAAATCGGTCTGACAAAAGAGGGCATCGATCTGGATGCCATGGATCTGCCGCCCATAAGGGAGCGCACTTCGCTCCCCACGCTAAAGCGTAATCAACGCTTTCACCCTTTTGAAGTCGCCCCCGATCAAATGGTGCCTCATTTTCTCCCTATCGGGGATAACGTTCTTGTGCGCCAGACGTCTTCGACCCACGGAGCGGACGGCTATATTACCACCGATTCGAATGAGATCGCCGCAGTTTTGGATCGGCTACATCAAAAACTGTCGCTTGCGGTTGACCGGTTCACTTTTTATGAACGCTTTTTCGAAGAAGATTCGGAAACCCTTGTAATTGCATACGGTGTCACGGCCAGGGCCGCCAAAAGCGTTTATTTTTCACGCCAAAGAGAAGCCAACTCGATTTCGCTTTTAATCCTCAAGACTCTTTGGCCGGTGCCGGAACAATTGATTATAAAAACAGCAGATAGTTTCAAACGCATCCTGGTTATGGAAATGAACCTGGGGCAGTACGAGCGCGAAATCAGACGGATTTTACCGCACAAAACGGTCGACTTCTTCGGTCGCATGAACGGTTCACTCATCACCCCCGGCCAGATCGAGGAGGCGTTGAATGACTAAGCTGCTCAATCAAAACCGGCCACCGGTCTTCTGCCCCGGATGCACCCACGAACGTATCACCCGCGCCCTCGATAAGGCCTTTGAAGGCATGGGACTTTCAGGACATGAGGTTGCGCTTGTCAGCGACATTGGATGCTCGGGGCTTTTTGACACCTTTTTTCATACCCATGCCATGCATGGCCTGCACGGCCGCGCCTTGACCTATGCCGCCGGGATC
Organism: uncultured Desulfobacteraceae bacterium; assembly: GCA_964572695.1. Classification (GTDB taxonomy): domain Bacteria; phylum Desulfobacterota; class Desulfobacteria; order Desulfobacterales; family CAZHA01; genus CAZHAH01. The sequence continues at coordinate 21,218 of CAZNFS010000004.1, read as the reverse complement.
AAACTGAGCCGGCCCAAACTAAACGTCGTCGTGACCATGGGCGATGGCGGAATCGGGATCGGAGGGGCCCATTTTCTGGCAGCCTGCCGCCGCAATCTGGATATGACCCTTTTGATATTGAATAACTTCAATTTCGGTATGACGGGCGGACAGTTTTCCGTCACCACACCGCCTGAGGCGGTGGTCGGTTCCGGCTTTCTCAATCAGATCGAAAAACCGCTCGACATCTGTCGCATCGCGCATGCCGCGGGTGCCCCTTACGTGGTGCGCTGTTCCGGTTTCGATAAAAGCCTGGCCCCTGAAATCGAAAAAGCTGTTAATTTTAAAGGCTTTTCCGTAATCGACATCTGGGGCATTTGCCCGGGTCGCTATACGCGCCAAAACCGGCTCACACCGCAAATCATCGCAGCAACGATGGCCGATCTGCCGCCATGTGACGGTCGGGTCGCTTCAAATCAGGGTCCGGAATATGGCCGGCATTATCGCGAACTAGCGGCGCTTCAGAAACCACCGCAACCGCCCCAGAAGATTGACACCCTACACAGGCCGCTTGAATCCGGCCGGCAGGAGGTGATCATACTCGGCCGGGCCGGGCAGCGGATCATCACGGCCGGTGAAATGCTGTGCCTTGCCGGATTGACAGCCGGACTCAATGTCACGCAGAAAAATGAATACAATATAACCGTGCTCAGAGGTCCTTCCATCTCAGAAATCATTTTAGCGCCCCAGGAAATATTTTTTACGGGTATCACAAAACCTGCGGTGATCCTGGCGCTGGGCCAGGAAGGGGTTGACCGCCGCAAGTCGCTCTTTGAGCATCTCGGGAAAGACACTCTGATAATAGGGGCTGTAGATATCCGTGTGCCGCCATGCAAGGCTGAAATCATTCAGACCGACTTTAAACGTCTGAAAATTGGAGGTTCCGACAGGGCGCTGGCAGCGCTGGCATTGATGGCTAAGAGGAGCAAAATAATCAATCCAGTGATGCTAAATGCGGCTTTGGCGATGAAATTTAAGGACGATCGTTTAGCGCATGCCGCCGCACTGTGTGAGAGAGTTGGTTAAAAAGAGAAATCGATAAAGATCCTTGTGTTTAAAAGGGGGAACAAATGCGACTTCTGGACACCATCACCCAAGCCTTTCGGTCGATTCCGGACATCGGCATTACGCCGGAACTAAGGCCTGAAGATGCCAAGCATATCCGCTATTTGAACATCGGTTTTTCATTAATGCTTGTTATCAATTTGGCCTATTTCTTTCAAGGTCTGACCGATGCCCAAACACCCATCATATTGCAAGTGGCCAACCTTATCGTTTCTACCCTATGCGTTTTGGTTTTTATATTTAATATGCGAGGCCGCTATACGACCGCACGCGTTTACGGTTTCTTGCTTTATTACGCCTCCTGCCTGTTTTTCTTTCCCTTGAGTGGTAATGCTGTCCATGATCACTATATGATTTTTATTTCATTGGGTTATGCTTTTCTCGTTTTTCCAAGAAAAGAAAATAAATTGATGGCACTAATTATTATTTTGGGGATCATCTGTTACTTTGCTGTCCTGGTTCTTTATGAACACATCGCACCGGCGACCCAGACGGACCCGTTGGCCGTCAAGATACAGAATCAAGTCACTATTTATATTACGCTGATCCTATTTATTATCTTTATGATTTCGGGTAAATATTTTACGGACCAGATGGAAGACAGTCTTGCAGACGAGCGTTACAAGCTGGCCGAAATGGGTTCTCTGCTCAAAAAAATGTTCGGCCGCTACCTTTCCACCGAAGTCATGAACTCGCTCATCGAAAATCCCTCCGCCCTGGAATTAGGTGGTGAAAAACGGAGTGTGACCATCATGATGACGGACCTGAGGGGATTTACGGCCATGTCCGAACGCCTACAACCCGAGCAAGTGGTTCAAATGCTCAACACCTACTTTGAAGTCATGGTGGGCATCATCCTCAAATACAACGGCACCATCAATGAAATTATCGGGGATGCACTGCTGATTATTTTTGGCGCCCCGCAACAAATGCCCGACCGAACCCGGAAAGCCATCGCCTGTACCATCGAAATGCAAAACGCCATGGCACAGGTAAACAAGGAGAACCGTGCCCAGGGGCTTCCGGAGCTGGAAATGGGAATCGGTTTGAATGAAACCGATGTAATTGTGGGTAACATCGGATCCAGCCAGCGAATCAAATACGCTGCCGTCGGGAGCGGTGTCAACATGACCAGCCGTATCGAATCGTATAGCGTCGGCGGGCAGATCCTTATTTCGGAATCCGTTTTTCAGGAAACCGGCCATATTCTGCACATCGACGCCCAACGGGAAGTCATGCCCAAGGGAGCCGAAACACCGCTCAAGATCTACGAGGTGGGGGGCATTGCCGGAGAGTACAATCTTTCTTTGGAAAGGAAAGACCCGGCGCCGGTCTTCCTGGCGCAGCAAGTTTCGCTGCAATACACGGTGCTTGAAGGCAAAGATGCTCGGGCACAAGGGCTCAAGGGCGCCATTGTTCGGCTATCGAGGAACAGCGCTGAAATGATCTTGAACCAACCGCTGAAAATATTGTCAAATCTTAAAATGAATTTGGTCGACGTGGATGAGAAGCTGTCGGCCAGGGACTTCTACGGCAAGGTAGTCAAGCAGGCCGAAGAACAAATGACGCCTCAATTGGTCCGATTCACTGCCGTTCCACCGGAGGTCGATGCCTATTTCCAGGCCTTACGGCAATATGCAACGAGGCCAGCTACGTCTTGATCAGAATCAGAGTGCTGGAAAAGTGCGGAGCTGACGGTTACGGATTATTTGGCGGAAATGCCGGAAGCGGCAAATCCGCCAAATAGAGACATATTGAGAGGCTTCACAGTTTCTGAAGCTGAAGATCTATCCTAAAATGAGTTTTGCATAACCCAACACAATTGCACCCACCAATGAGAAGGAAACATATAGCCCAAAAACCCGGTGCGAGACCAGCGACCACACGGCCGCCATGGCCGGCAGGGTCGTGGTCGGCCCGGCAATGAGAAAAGCAAGTGCCGCCGCCGGATTCATTCCCTGTGCCAGAAGCCCACTCATCATCGGCAGCGCTGCGAGATTGCTGGTATAGGTCGGCACACCCAGCAAAGCGGCCATGAGTATGGCCCATTGATTTTCCTGCCCCAGTAAACCGACGATCCACTCTGAGGGGATATAAAGAATAATCAGCGCCTCCAGGAAAAAAGCCAAAAGCATAAACTTGACCACCATCCGGGTGGCGCTAAAAGATTCTTTGAACAATCGATGCCAGAAAGAGGTGGTTTCGGCACCGCAGCCAGAGCTTTCTTTGGGCGGATCAGCGCTGCTGCGATTGGGAAGTATTGGAGCCAATACCGCACGGGGAACCGGCTTTATATCGGCTAAAACCGTTTGGGTCCCATTGCAGCAAGCCGCCACAGGGGCTCGGGATGCATGGCCGGGCACAAAGCGGGACAATTCCATCTCTTCCAGACGGTGCTTGAGTCCCTGCCAGGTTTTTTGAATGGAAAATGAAGTTTTCAGCTGAGCATCAATTTTTCGCTTACGTAATACTTCCTGGCCGATCCATTTTTTCTGCACCATCAAATGCGTGATAAAGCCGGCACCAAGGCTCAACACCAGGGTCGCCGACAGGCGCCATACTGCCAAATTCCAGCCGATGGTACCGACACTTAAAAAAAAGATCTCCGGATCCATGGAAGGAGATGCGATCCAAAACGACATGACCGGCGCCAACGGTACGCCGCTGATCAGAAGCGCGGCGATTACCGGAATGACGCCGCAGGAACAAAAGGGGCTAAAAGCACCGACCGCTGTGGCCATCAAAATGGCCGTCAGGGGCCGCCCCACAAATGCACGCTTGATGTATTTTGATGCACCCGACATTTGAACCGCCACCGCAAGGGGAATCGTCACCAACAAATACGGCCAAATATGTAAAAAAGCATTCATGATAAATTCACTTATTCTCAAAACCTGCTCTATCATTTAATATTCCTCCTCTTTTTATCGTATTTTTACGATTATTAGATTCCAAAAAAATCGCTGCCAGATCGCGGACAGCGACTTTCGGTTTGCCTGTATATCTAAAAAATTTCCTCTATCACGGATCTAAACCAAACAATCATCTCTTCGTTCAACTGATAACAGGTCGATGTTCCATCGATTTCACCCGATATCAAACCTGCATCTTTTAAGACCTTGAGGTGCTGTGAAACGGTGGCCTGGGCGATGGGTAAATGATCCACAATATGACCGGTCATACAGCCGGGATGGGTAACGAGGAATTTTATGATCTCAAAGCGGGTGGGGTTTCCAATGGCTTTGAACATGGCTACCAGTCGGTCCTGTTCAGCCCCCGTAATTTCTAAAGTGCAGCAGGCGGTCGGGATGATTGTATTAAGGTGTGGCATTGTCGTAAATCCTTTAATCGTATTTTTACGATTAATATACCGCACCCAAAAGACTTGTCAAGCTTTTTCCAGCTTTTTTTCAAAAAGATCAGAAAAGACCATTTATGGATGGACACTAAATCGCTGCCGTCAATCTCTTGATCGCCCCGGTGACATCCCTTCCCAGATGGAAACGAATCACCTGACGGTTGGCATCTATCAAAGCCTTGCGATCCCCGAGCGCCTGGGCCTCTTTTAACACACCGAAGGTCACACCGAAAATATCGCTTCCGGCCCGATCCGGAATGGGCAAATCAGGCGCCATTTCCGCCGTGAGCTGAATAAACAATCCCTGCCCCGCATCCCCTTTGTGAAGCTGTCCGGTGGAATGCAGAAACCGGGGGCCGTACCCGACCGTGACCGCCAGGCCGTAGGATTCATTTATTTTCGTGCGCAGCTCTTGCAGAGCCGCGTCGGTCTCATGGCTCGGTCTTAACCACGCCTGAAGCGCAACATAACGTCGCGCTTTGGATTCTTTTTGGCCGGGGCGGGACGCTGCCAAAAACCGGGAACATAATTGCGCCAGATTCCTTGGAGCTAAATCTGTATAGACCTTTATTCCGTCTTCTTCAAACGCCGGCGCCAATTGCGGCAAGGTCCCTTCGGCCTTATATGCGGCCACCATTTCGCGTGCCCGCAGTTTGGCGGATTCCACGTTGGGCTGCTCAAAAGGATTTATGCCCATGCGGCTCCCTGCGATGGCCGTGGCCATTTCCCAACGAAAAAATTCAGTGCCCAAATCGTAAGTATCGCGCAAATTTAGCTGAATCAGCGGTTCTCTGCAATCCTTTAGGACTTGCACGTCGGAGTCGTGGGTACGATCCCCTTTGAGGCGTAAGTAAACAAACAAGCGGTCGTTGCCGTCTTTGACCAGTGCTCCTGAAGTTTCACCAACGACAGGGAGTATGCCTTTATTTTCCTTACCGGTACTTTCGGCAATCAATTGTTCCAGCCAGGCTCCAAAAAATGATAGTGGCGGTGAGGTGATCAGTGTGAGCTTGTCGCGCCCGGCGGCAGCCAGCTCTGCCATGATTGCGCCCAATCGGGCGGCCGTGTTGTCCTCAACGGCCGAATTGCTGCGACGAACGCTATTTTGGACCATCGCGGCCGCCCGCTCCAGAATCAGTCCAATATCCATCCCGATGAGGGCCGCAGGGACAAGGCCAAAATACGATAGCGCCGAATAACGGCCCCCGATGTGCGGGTCATTCAAAAAGATTTTCCGAAATTTCAGTTCGTGACCCATCGTCTCAAGACGGCTTCCGGGATCGGTGATGGCGATAAAATGCGCTCCGGTCTCATCGGCACCCATGGTGTTAAGCGCGGCATTGTAAAAAAAATTCAGGAAGGAAAGCGTCTCGACGGTCGTACCCGATTTGGTGGAAACAATATAGAGGGTTTTGCGGGGATCAAAAGCAGCTGCCTTTTCTCCAACCGCTCCCGGATCGGTGCTGTCCAGGACGGCCAGATCCAAATACCCGTCTTTGACCCCGAACGTAAACCGAAAAACTTCCGCCGCCAGGCTGGAGCCGCCCATCCCCAATAGCAAGGCCTGGGTGTACCCGCTTTGACGAATTTCATTTGTGAAAGCGTTGATCGCTTCAACGGCCCCGGTCATCACCTCGGGACTATGCAGCCACCCCAGCCGGTTGCTGATTTCGGCGGAATCATCCTTCCATACGGTATGGTCGTGATCCCAGATCCGGCCGACAATGTTTTGGTCGGCCGTGTCCTGCAATACGTTGTTCACTTTTTGTAAAAACGGGCCGAGATACTCCCGGTAGCGGCTTTGATCGCTCAAGAGATGATTGTCTTTATCGCTGTTACCGGCCATCTGAGTAACCACCCTTTCCAAACTGTGAAGTTGCTGCGCTTTTTGGGTGCGTTTTTAGCTGCACTCTTGGGGGCCGCAGGCTCTCCCTTTCAGATGAAAAAAGAATTTCAGGCCTTTTTTGACCCTTTCGGAGAATATTTTGGTAGAAAAAAAGGTCCCGGCAACTTTCTTATTCATTTCGGCGATGGTCGGATAGGGGTGAACGGCCGCCGCCAGGGTGGAGAGCTTGACCTTGCCGTTTAAAGCGGCAACCCACTCACTGATCAGATCTCCGGCTCGGGGCCCCAGTATCTGTACCCCGATCGGCTTTTCCTTTTCATCCAGTATCATTTTGATTAGGCCGACACCTTGACCTTCTGCCAGGCTGCGATCGTTGTCCTTGAAGGGCTCGCTCCACACCGAATAGTCAATCCCGGCTTCTTTGGCACCCCTTTCGTTCATGCCGATACTGGCCAGCTCCGGATCGCAGTAGGTGCACCAGGGCAGGAAAGTGTAGTCGGTTTTGCGCGGGAGGCGAAAAATTGCATTGCTGATGACGATGCCCCCCTCATAACCGGCCGCATGCGTAAACTGAAACCGCCCATTGACATCCCCGGCCGCGTAAATATGCTTGTGATTGGTTCGCAAGCGGTTGTCCACGTTTATGCCGCTTCTTTCCATTTCAACGTCGATATCTTCAAGCCCCAAACCACCCACATTGGGTCTTCTTCCAATGGCAACCAGGATTGTCTCCCCCTTCAGCCCGACGGTCTTGCCGGTCCTGTCCTTTATAAGCACTTCCTTTTCACGGCCGAGATCCTTTACGGCCTCGATCGAGGCGCCCAAATGGAATTCGACCCCTTCGGATTGCAGTACATTTTTAACCGCATCAGCCATATCGGGGTCTTCCTTCCCCAAAATCTGTTCACTCCGATCCACGATGCTTACCGCCGTGCCCAAACGGCAAAACGCCTGGCCCATTTCCGTCCCGATGGGACCACCGCCGAGGATGATCATCGATTTGGGTAAATGGTCCAGATAAAAAATCTCCTTGTTGGTGATATAGGGTGTCTGATCCAGCCCCTTTATGGGGGGAACGACCGTAGAAGAGCCCGAGGCGATGACCCATGCTCTGGCGGAATAGGTTTTACCGTCTAAACCGATGCTGTGTCCATCGATAAACGATGCCTGGCCGAATTTCACCATGGCCCCCAGATCACAAAACCTTTCTTCCGAATCGTGTTTCTGTATGATGTCGACGACGGACCTGATCCGTTGAGATACCTTTTGAAAATCGACCGCCGGCACCGTAATCGGAGGAAGCCCGAATGTCTGGCTGCTTTTCATCATATGATATACATGGGCCGTCTTTATAAGGGTCTTGCTGGGGACACACCCGAAATGAAGGCAGTCGCCCCCCAGCTTCTTTTCTTTCTCGACCAGAAGCGTTTTGGCACCCAGTTGGGCCGCACCGGAGGCGATCGTCAGCCCTGCGGCGCCGCCGCCGATAATCCCGATATCATACTCATAGTTTGCCACGTCAACATCCTCTTAATTTAAATTTTCTGAGATAAAATTTGATGATCTAGTAAAAAGTCGCGAATTCAACGATAGATGGCTAAGTAAAAAGGTTCATATACAAGGCGTAGTGTTTTTTCAGGAACGAGGCTATACATGTAGTATGCCGAGTGTCTGAAAAAATACTACAACGCAGTAGATGGGACTTTTTACGACGCCATCAAAATCTAAGTGCCATTCAAAGACCAGTCATAATGCAGATATTTGACCTTGATCTTACCTTTCAGGGCTTCCAGCCGCTGCTTGAAATCGTTTTGGGCATATTTGATGAAAAAACCGACCACACCGTTATTGAAGTCCGCTGCAAACCATTTAAATATCTTGCTTACATAAAGTGTGTTGCCCTCCAGGTAGTTGCGTTCCGGATCATTGATAAACGCTTGCGCAGAATCGTTTAACTGCCGCTCCAGAGTTTCGCCCTCATACGGTTGGGGCCGCAGCGGCGGGCAGCTTGCGGCCGCACAATTAATGGCAAAATGGACGCGCGGATCTTTGAACCGGGGTCTGAGGATTTCATGTTCGATATAATCCAGCGTCAGTATGGTCCCATCGATGCGGCAAATCTTTTTTTTCCAGGGGGATTTAAACAGGCTTCCCAAGTCCTTTATCGACTTGATTCCCGGATAACCGGTTAAAATCAATTTGACCGTCCAGGCATTATAGACATTGATGTAGAAGGCAAACGCTTCTTTGCGGGACAATTTCCCGCTAGCGGTCTTTTCAAGGGTTTTGAGATAGCGATCCAGACGCTGCTCTTCGGTTTTAAACCCCCGGTAGTCGACCCGTCCCTGCATTACATATTTTTTGAGCAAGTCGGCATAGATCTGTCGGTCTGCAGCAGTATCCGCCCGGCACTCCCGGACAGGACCCAAAGGGCTCAGGAGCAGAAAAAGCGCCAGGCCAAAAACAGTGATATACGTTTGAGTTTGAGTTTGAGTTTGAGTTTGAGTTTTCATTTCGTTGCGGAATCATTTTATCATATCAAATTGGAAAATGCATCTGTTTTGCCGGGAAAGGGTATGTCGGGTGGTCTTCGCTCAGGGGTTGAGTTTTAAATAGCGCACCCGCCCGGGTTCACTCTCAATATGCGTGGGGGTTGTGCCGAAAATTTCGCCGTCGGGAAGGAGTATTTTGGGGGGATCGGTGCGCACGGTTGCCGATTTTGCCTTAATAAACCTTACGGCCGGGTTTTCAGCATGGGTTCCTTTAAAGATTTTGGGAAAGGTGGTGAGCAGACTCCAGCGACTCAGGGGGCCGAGTATTACGACATCGAAATATCCGTCATTGATGCACGCTTCCGGCGCCATGAGCATATCGCCCCCTGTATATCTGGAATTGCAAAACTCCACAAAGCAATTATGACCGCCGTATTCGATGCCATCGATTGTTAGCTCCATGCTGTGAAAAGTCAGCCAAAGGGTGCGGTGCAGGACCCCGATGACATAACTGAAATCGCCCGTCCGGCTGAAGTGAGCGGCTGTTTTAGCCGCATCGGTAACAAATCCGAAACCCATCAGGTTAACGAAGTAAAATGGTTCTCGCTCCTGTGTAAACCGGCACACATCCACGGGCACGGTCTTCTGCCCGACGACAGCGTTGACCCCGTCCTGCAGCGATTCGATCTGCAAATCCCGGGCAAACGAATTCCCGCGACCGATGGGAATAATCCCCAGTGGCGGCAGATCTTCTTCCGGATGGTACTTGATGAGCCCGTTTAGGACATGATAGTTGGTTCCATCGCCTCCCATCGCAACAACGGCGTCATATTCTTTGAGATCCAGGTTTTTGGCAAGTTCGATGGCGTGCGCATGATGGGCGGTTTTAAAAATATCGCAGCGAATGTTGCGGATACGCAATTCTCTCTCAACCGAGGCGATCTGGTCTTCAACGTCTTTACGGCCTGAAATCGGCTTGGCTATGAGGGCGATCTTCATTTTAAAATGTTTACAGCAACGTCTTTGATCCTGGGCAGCCTGAACTTCCGCTCAGTTAGGGTACGAGTCCCATTTTACCGGGGTTGAGGATATGGTTCGGATCGAACATATTTTTGATTCCCAGCATCACCTTTAGGGCCACCGGATCATGCTCCAGCGGCATAAAGGGTGCCTTGGCCAGTCCGATGCCATGTTCTCCCGTCAGGGTTCCACCCAGCTCCGTTGCCAGGGCAAAAATATCCGCTGCGGCTTTGTCCACCCGCTCCAGTTCTTCCGGCGAATCGCCCTTAAACATGATATTGGGATGGAGGTTCCCATCCCCGGCATGTCCGAAATTGATAATATTGACGCCATGCTTTTGGCCGATTTGTTCGACCCCCTTTAGAACTTCGGCAATTTTACTCATGGGAACCGTCACATCTTCGACGACCAAACGCGGCATCACATGATGCATGGTACCGTACAGCGCCTTGCGTCCTTCCCATAGGGCTTCGGCTTCCTTCTCATTTCCGGCCTGTTGAATCAAAAGTGAATTATTGGACTCAAACACTTCTATGGCCTTGCCCATTTGATAGTCCGCCTCGGTTTTGGTGAGTGCATCGCACTCGACCAGTATCATTGCCTCCCCGTCTGGGATTTCACTGTCCGTGTGTTCCTGAAGCAGCTTGATCGTCTTGCCGTCCAGGACTTCGCACACGCTTGGAATGACCCCGGAGTGCATGATGGCGGTAACGGCGCGACCGGCGTCTTCAATGCTGGGGAAAGTGGCGATGGCGGTGGCGACGGCGGTGGGTTTGGGGTTGACCTTAAGCGTAATTTCAGTAACCACACCCAGGGTACCTTCCGATCCGACAAACAGCCGGGTCAGGTCATAACCGGATACCGATTTCATGCATTTGGACCCTGTGCGCATGATTTGCCCATCTGCCATCACAACCTCCAGCCCGAGGACATAATCCTTGGTTACACCGTACTTGGCGCCTTTAACTCCGCCGGCATTGGTAGCGACATTGCCGCCAAGGGTAGATACTTTTCCGCTGGCGGGATCGGGTGGGAAAAAAAAGTTGAAAGGTGCCAGCGCTTTCTGCAGATCCTGGTAAACAACGCCTGGCTGGACCACGGCCTGGCGATCCTCGATACTGATCCGCATGATTTTATTCATCCGGACCATATCCATAACGATCCCCCCCTGCGCCGGCACCGCCAGACCGGTCAGGCCGGTGCCCGCCCCGCGGGGAGTGACCGGGATCTGTTTTGCGTTTGCCAGCTTTAGGATCTCTGAAACCTGCTCCGTGTTGAGGGGCCATACGGCGGCAACGGGGCGGTGTTCATGCACGGAGGCATCATATGAATAAGATACCAGATCGATTATCGAATCACTGAAATTCTCCTCCCCAACGATATCGATGAGCGCTTGTTTAATTTGAGCATCCATGTTTTACTCCTTAGAATCAGAATGAGATTGCTGCGCTTTTCTATGCTCCCGTTGCATATACCAAAAACAAGATCAAAGAAACCTTATTTTGTGCCCATCCAACTCTTTATCCAGGCGCATCAAGCGCCATGTCACCGGCCCCGAACGGACATTCTTTGCGGCGACCTCGCCCGGTTTGGAACAACTCTGTTTGGCTGAGCTTCGGGCGCGACCGCTTTCCATCAAAACCGCTCAAGTTATCTCCGGCGGTGTTCAATTCAAGGGTCGTGTGGCGGACTGTTACCTGGCCAATTTAAAGCTTAGCACCGCCAACCGAATCCTTATGCGCATGGGGACTTTTAAAGCCACCAATTTTCGTCAGCTTGAAAAAAAATTGGCCGATTTTAACTGGGAACTCTATCTTCCGGCGGGACGGCTTCCCCGGATCAATGTCACATCGCGACATTCTAGACTGTTCCACACCGTTGCCATATCCGAGCGTTTTAAAATAAGCCTTGCCGGACGCCTGCTGAATATACCTGCCGACCCAACCCCCTCCGCTCACGCGCCGGTGCCACAGATCATATTTGTAAGGGTCGCAAACGATCATTTTACCCTGTCTATCGATAGCAGCGGTGACCTTTTGTATAAGCGCGGGATTAAAAAAGATGTCGGCCGGGCCCCCCTTCGCGAAACCATTGCCGCCGGCATACTGACCCTGGCCGGGTATACGGGCCGGGAGCCGCTTTTGGATCCGATGTGCGGATCGGGGACCTTCACCATTGAGGCGGCCATGCGGGCCCAAAAAATTCCGGCCGGATGGTTCCGGGACTTTGCCTTCAAGGGCTGGCCCTGTTTCCTGCCCCGTCAATGGGCCTATATTCGGCGACAATCTGAAAATCGGATCTCTCCCCTTACGAAACCGTTCGTCTTTGCCTCCGACCACGACCGCCGGATTTGCAACGTACTGCAGGACAAAATAGAAACACACGGATTCTCAGGGGTCATTCGTATCTCGTGCCGGGATTTCTTTGGCGTTGTTCCGCATGAAGTATCGCCTCGTCCCGGCCTGGTCGTCATCAATCCGCCTTATGGGTTGCGCCTGGGAGATCCCGATCAGATCGACGCGTTTTTTATGCGGATTTACGAAACCTTAAAACGCGCATACCGGGATTGGAAACTGGCGCTGATTGTTCCTGAAAAACGCCTCGCGGCCCTGGCACCTTTTCAGGAAATTCGCCTTCATCCTCTCCATCATGGTGGTCTTAAGCTAACTCTTTTAACCGCAAAAATTAAGGTGCCGGCGGAAAATAGAGTGTAAAAGACGTGGCCCCGGATTGATGACACCCCTGGCCGGTTTGGCATTTGGAGCAGGCACTGATTCGGCCGGGGCAGATATCGCTGTCTTGGGGTAGGAACCGGCATCGTTCGGATGCCATTTCGAGTTTAAAATTATAGCGTTCGGAAAATACCCTCATCCGTAAAAGATCAGCGCCTTTCCCGCCCGCATTGAAATCAAAGGGCTTTTTGCTTGAGTAATCCAGGGCTTCCTGGGTTGTAAAAAAACCTTCAAATATCCGGCTTTGGTTTTCTTCCGTAATACCGACTCCGTAATCCCGCACCGCCAACTGCGTACCGGCATTTTTCTTTTTAACCGTAATTTCGATCCGACCCTCATCGGGCGTATTCTCGATTGCATTTTTTAACAGCCCGTCAAAAACCTTGGCGAGGGCTTCGTGAGGGACATATACCGGCGCAGTGGATTCAAGCCGGTCGGCAATATCGATCTGCCGGTGTGAAAATAACGTTCTGAGGGATACCAATCGCTCTTTTATAAAGCGGTCTAGTTGAATCTTTTCCGGAACAAGCGCCTTTAGGCCGAATTCATCTTCGATGCGTATCTTAATGCGATCCACGATGGAGCCCTCACCGATCTGCTCGGCCACCAGGGTCTCCAGCTCATCCTTGCTGGCTTCCAGTAATCGATATAAGATGCCATAGCTCGTAAAAGTTTTGTCCCGCATAATATCATCTATCTGATACTGCATTTCCAATAGCCGATCGAGATTTCTGCGAGCCCGGTCTAACGTGGGTTTCCAGGAATCCTGCGGTATGCCCTGCATCCGCTTTACCAGTAGAATCAAAGAAGTGTTCAGCACCGCAATCGGCGTCCGCAATTCATGCGACAGGTGATTAATCACCTTATCCTTGGTCCGGTTTAAACTCGACACTTCCATGTAAGCTTTTTTCAGCTCCTCTGAAAATCGAGCATTCTCTATGGAAAGAGCCACATTTCCCGCCAGCATGCTTAAAAGATCCGTATCGGTCTCTTCAAATACCCCCGCCTTTTTATTGATGGCACACAGCACTCCGATGACCCGCTCATGGCTTCTGAGAGGAACCAGCAAAAGGCTTTTTGTCTGATAGCCGAGTTTTTTATCTCTCTCCAAATGAAGATCCGCATCTTCTGTGGTGTCATTTATGAGGATCGGTTTTCCGGTTTGAATCACCCTGCCGGCAACAAGCTCATCCACTCCAAAACGAATTTCTTTAACCCGTTGCTGAGTGGCGCTGTCATCATAAGCCGCCCCAAGAAAAAAAAGTTCCTGCCGCCCTTCATCCAGCAGAACTACAACCCCTCCCTCGGTATCCATCAGTTCTTTGATGACGCCGCTCACATAGTCAATAAGTTCATAAAGTTCCGGGTATTCCGGCAGGGCCATGCTGGTTCGGAGCATGGCCTTGTTGTTGCGTGCAGTCCGCTTTTCCTGGGTGATGTCCCGCAGGATCACCAACTCACCCGCCGGATTACCACTGGAATCTGAGTAAACGGCCCCGCGTATGACAATATCCAGGATGCGGCCGTCTTTGGTCAAACGCCGGGTCTCATAGCGCAGGATTACCTCATCTTCGAAAAGCTTGCGAATATTCTGAGTGACCTCCTGTTTGAGATCCGGGGGTACATAAGGGATTCGTTTGCCTCTCAGTTCTTTGAAGGTCCAGCCGAAAGTCTCGCTAAAAGCCGGATTCAGGAAGGTAACCAAACCATCCAGTGTAAACACCACTATGGGATAAGGTGCAAAATCAAGGAGTGTCTGAAGGTGCCGCTCTGATTCAACCAGCGCTTTTTCGGTTCTTTTTCGCTCGGAAATATCTTGAAGTGTTTCCACGGCGCCGATGTTACGCCCCTCGGAATCTTTCAAGGGTGCGGCCGTGAAAAAGAGCCATTTCCCATTGTCGCCGAAAGCCGGGAAAAAATCTTCCGCCTCGTATGCGCCCCCCTTTACAGCCGATGGGCGATATTTGTCCTTATAGCATGCCGCAATTTCCTCTTCGGAGGCTTCATCGACGATAAAGTCGGCCATGACGGGTCTGGCTTCGGAATAAAACGCCTGCCATTGGTTCCGGGTTCCCACAATCTTATCTGCCCGAATCCCGGTCAGATTCTCCATGGCTCTGTTATAGTGGGTGACGACGTGACGGTTATCGATTACGAAGGTCGGGATAGAGACGCTTTCGATAATCTGGGTAAGCTTTTCCTGGCTTTGCTCCAGAGCGTTCTCTCTTTTTTTATGTTTTTTGAGCTCGTTTTGGAGAAATTTGATCTCTCGTTCCGGATCTTTGGGCTTGGGTCCTGAAGTCATGCGGTTATTCTATGATTCGGGTGCTGGAAATGTCAAACGATTACGGATTTGGAGTTTACCCGTACACGGGAAACTCCTTGCATAATTGGGAAACTAATAAAGAGATTTGATTTTTTGCTTCTGAGTTGTCAGAGTCCTTCAGTCCGGCATCGATCAAGTCGGCAATTTGAATCATCTGCGGCTTTCCCATTCCCCTTGTGGAAAGGGCTGCGGTTCCCAGGCGCACACCGCTGACAGCTCCCGGACGGGAGGCATCCCGGGGAATGACATTCCGGTTAACAATAATCCCCAGCGACTCCAACGCTTTTTCGGCCGCGTTTCCATCCAGTCCCTTTGGGGTGACATCGACCAGGACCTGATGTGTTTCAGTCCCCCTGGTGACGATGCGATACCCTCTATTTTGAAGCGCAGATGCCAGACAGACGGCATTATCGAGGGTGTTTTGTTGGATTCGGGTATATTTCGGTTGCGTGGCCAGTTTAAAAATGTGGGCTTTGGCTGCGATGAGATTGACGGCACTGGTCCCCTGCGATCCGGGGAAAATAGCTCTGTCGATTTTGGATCCGTATTTCTGTTTGGCTAAAATAACCCCGCCTCGCCCTCCCATCAAGGTTTTATAACAGGTAAAAGTAATAAAATCGCAGCTTGGCACGGGACTGGGAATCACTTTGGCAGCCACCAATCCTGCCACATGGGCCATATCCGCCATCAGGTAGGCCGAAATTTCTGCGGCAATGAGCGCCATCTTTTCATAATCGATAATGCGGGGATAAGAACTGGCCCCGGCAATGATCATGCGCGGCAGAAATTGATGTGCCAATTTGCGGACTTGGTCATAGTCAATTCGCTCTGTCGTTTGATCGACACCGTAATGGGAAAATTCAAAGCATTTTGAGGTTATCGAAGCCGTGTGTCCATGGGACAAATGCCCCCCATGCGGCAGGCTCATTGAAAAGATTCGATCCCCCGGATTTAGGACTGCAAAATAAACCGCCAGATTGGCCGAGGTACCGCTGTGCGGCTGGACATTTACGTACTCTGCCCCAAAAAGCCGCTGTCCCCGTTTGATGGCCAAATTCTCCATTTTATCCGCATTGACACAGCCGGCATGAAAACGATTTCCCGGATACCCTTCGATGGTTTTGGTGTTAAAGATCGAACCCAGGGTTTCCATAACCGATCGGGGCGCATGATTCTCAGCTGCAATCATATTCAACGTCTCTTCGATCCGGGTCTCTTCTTCTTTGATAAGGGTTGCCACGGCTGGATCTATTTTAGACAAAGCGTGCATTACAGGTCCTCCTGATATCAAGGACCTGATATTAAGATATTTACCGCTGCGTTTCAAATTAATTCTCACTCCGCATTCGGTTTGGCAACCTGTGGCCGGTGGTTAAAATCGCTCAATTAGAGTCCTGTCTTATTCCAAAGCCTGGATTTCCATCAGTTGAGTTTGTAAATCCAGTAAGTTACATCCCATTTTAGTCTTGACTTCTGTAAATGCTATCATTAAAATAAAAATAATTTTCTAAGCCCCAAGGACTCAAGGAGGATATATGAACAAGCTGGAGCTTATCTCCGCTCTGAAAAACGAAGCGGACATTTCGAAAACCGAGGCCGCCAAAGTCGTTCAAATTTTCTTTGATTCCATGGCAGATGCCATGGCACAGGGAGAACGGGTAGAAATACGAGGCTTGTGCAGCTTTTTCGTGAAAGAGTATAAAAGCTATACCGGTCGCAATCCCAAAACCGGCGAAAAGGTTCCTATAAAGCCCAAAAAGCTTCCCTTCTTCAAATCCGGAAAAGAGCTCAAGGAGCGGGTCGATTATTAATCCGGGTGTGCTGTTTATTCACCGTGCCGGAGCGCCAGTCCCAAACCTTTTTGTAACCAAATTATTTCATTATCTTTGCATGCAGGGTTAAATTGGTAACTCAGTTTGAGTCTATCATTGATCAACAAATACCTGTACGAATATTAACCACTTTCCTTAAGACCGGCTCCATTCCCCACGCCCTTCTTTTTACCGGTATTGGGGGAGTGGGCAAAAAAACCGCCGCCTTGGTATTTGCCATGGCCTGTAATTGTACCGCCACGCCCTCTCTTGCCAAACCACAACACCCAGGCCCACCGACCATTGAAATAAGTTCCGCAAATCCATGCGGGACATGTAGATCATGCCGTAAAATAAAGTCCGGTCACCATCCCGATGTCACTCATATCAACCCATCGGGTCCGTTTATCCGGATCGATCAAATCCGCAATCTTTATCAAATGTTTGTCATGAAACCCTATGAAGCCAAATACCGGGTGGCAATTCTGGCTGATGCCCACAAACTGAATCCCCAGGCCGGCAATGCTTTCCTCAAAATGCTGGAGGAACCGCCTGCGCAAACGGTATTGATCCTTACCGCCCCTGAGAAGACCGCTTTGCTCCCTACGATTGTATCGCGCTGTCAGCATATTCACTTTAACCCCATATCCCGTAAACACCTTGCCGGCATGTTAATGGCCCAAAAAGGGCTGGACAAAAAAGAAGCGCAAATTATCGCTTCAATGGCAGACGGGAGCTTTACCGCCGCAAGCGCCATGATTCGACCCACGCATCAGATCGATTGGACTAAACGACGTAAATGGCTTGTTCAGGAATTGATATCTCTTCCGTCCCGGTCGCTGGGGCTCCTCCTTGCGCTGGCCGAAAATCTTTCCCGCAACAAACAAATCCTTTCAGAAGATCTGGAAGTGATCAAATCCTGGTTGCGCGACCTGATCGTTTGGCGATATAATCCTGAAAAAATTATCAACAAGGACTTGACCGACAAGGTTCAATATGTTTCACCAAGTGTGCCCGTGCCCTTACTTCTCAAGCAGATAGAAGCGGTCCGGGATGTCCAGGACAAAATTAGAGCAAATGCAAACATAAGGCTTGCATTGGAAATAATGATCTTTAAACTCGCCAAATTACTGCCATGAAAAAAAAGGTTGGAGTTCGATTTAAGTCCGCCGGCAAGGTTTATGACTTTGACAGCGGCGCTTTTGTACTGAATAGCGGAGATCGCGTTATCGTGGAAACCGAGCAGGGGCTGGGATTTGGGCTAGTAGTAGTTCCACCGGCCCCATTTGATCCGAATAAATCAACCAGACCGTTGAAAAAGGTTCACCGCCTTGCCTCCGAAAAAGATTTTCGTCAAAGAGAAAAAAATCGCCACACCGTCAACCGGGCATTCGAATTCTGTCTTCAATCGATAAAAGATCTGAGGCTCAAGATGAATCTGTTTTCGGTGGAAAGCACTTTTGATGCCGGCAAACTAACGTTCTATTTCACATCCGAAGGGAGAGTCGATTTTCGTCAATTGGTCAAGACGCTGGGCGAAAAACTCTCTACGAAGATTGAAATGCGCCAGGTGGGGATCAGAAATAAAGCCAAAATGTGCGGCGGACTCGGGCGCTGCGGCCGTCAAATCTGCTGTTCCGCGTTCATTGAAAAATTTGAACCGGTTTCAATCCGTATGGCCAAGGAACAAAATCTCTCGCTAAATCCATCCAAAATTTCCGGCCAATGCGGCCGGCTCATGTGCTGTTTAACATTTGAAAACTCCACTTACCTGCAACTCAGAAAAAACTTCCCTCGAATCGGTCAAAAGGTGAAGACCAAAACCGGCGAGGGGAAAGTTATCCGTCACAATGTGATTTGCAACCAGATCACCATCCGGACCGCCGATAACCTGGAGATAGAAACCGGTTTAAATGAAATCATAAAGGAACGATAAATGCCAAAACCTTTTTATATAACCACACCCATATACTATGTGAATGCCCGCCCCCACCTGGGACATGCGTATACCACCATCGTCGCCGATGTAATGACCCGCTTTCATTCCATGCATGACACCGAAACCTTCTTTCTGACGGGAACCGACGAACATGGTGATAAGGTTGTCCAGGCTGCCGTGAAGGAAAATTTGAGCCCCCGGACCTATGTGGACAAGATCAGCCGCCTGTTCAGGGAGCTGTGGCCGCAATTGAATATTGAATACAGTGCTTTCATCCGAACCACCGACCCGGCCCATATGGAAATCGTGCGCCGGATTCTACAGAAAATCTACGACGGCGGTGATATCTACTTCAGCGAATACGAAGGGCTTTACTGTTTTGGCTGCGAGCGGTTTTACACCGAACGAGAGCTTGTGGATGGCAAATGCCCGGACCATGAAACCGCACCCGAAGTGATCAAAGAATCGAATTACTTTTTCAAAATGAGCCGCTATCAGGACTGGCTCATCAAGCACATTAAATCCAATCCGGACTTTATTCGCCCCCAGCGATACAAGAATGAGGTTCTGGCTTTTTTACGCGAACCCCTTGGCGACCTGTGCATTTCCAGACCCAAATCCCGACTGAAATGGGGCATCACGCTTCCTTTTGACGAAAACTTTGTGACCTATGTGTGGTTTGATGCGCTTCTCAATTACATCTCGGCACTTGGATATCCGGACCAGGACCGTTATTTAAAATTTTGGCCCCAGGCTCAGCACGTTGTGGCCAAAGATATCCTGAAACCGCATGGAATCTATTGGCCGATAATGCTGAAGGCCGCCGGGATCCCGCTCTATCAGCATTTAAACGTTCATGGGTATTGGAATGTTGATCAAAGTAAAATGTCCAAGAGTCTGGGAAATGTCGTCGATCCGCTGCAGCTAAAAAATATTTACGGTTTGGATGCATTCCGGTTTTTTTTGATGCGCGAAATGGTATTCGGTCTCGATTCAAACTTTAGCGAAGAGGCACTCATTCAGCGGACGAATGCCGATTTAGCCAACGACTTGGGGAATCTTTTTTCAAGGGTCGTCGCCATGGTCCAAAAATATTGCGACGCAAAGGTTCCGGCCGCCGATCCAAAAATGGAAGAAGAATTCGATCTGGGCCTTGTCTCTGATGCCCAAAGAACCGCGGTGGAATTTAGGACGGCCATGCAGGCCCTGACGTTTCACAAAGCTCTCATATGTGTGTGGGAATTTATCAATCAGATGAATAAATATATCGATGTCACGGCCCCATGGACCCTTGCCAAAAAAAAAGCAACCCGCAAGCAGCTTGAAACGGTTCTTTACAACCTCCTTGAAGGACTGCGGATTGTTTCCGGACTCATCTACCCGGTTATGCCGGATACCGCCAAAAGGATGCAGACCCACCTTGGGCTTAATCCGCAAAAACCATTTTATCATTTCGATGTCATTAACACCTGGAAGACATTAAAACCCGGCACGATTATTCCCAAGGCAATTTCGCTTTTTCCGCGCATTGACACACCCGCAAGCGCTACGGGTCCTTTGGACCGGGATTCCTCAGATTCCACCCCGGCGGCCATCAAACCCGAAATACCCATTGAAATCTTCAGCCAGGTCGATTTGCGTATCGGGATTGTAACAAAGGCCGAAGCCATCCCCAAGGCCAAGAAGCTTCTTAAACTCGAGGTCGATATCGGTGAAAACCGAACCATTGTCGCTGGAATTGCAGAACACTATTCCCCGCATGAGCTGGTCGGCAAGCAGGTGATTATTGTGGCCAACTTGAAGCCGGCCAAACTGATGGGGATTCTTTCCAGAGGCATGTTACTGGCCGCAGTGGACGATAATCAATGCACGCTTGCAACACTGGAGAGAAAAACAAAACCCGGAACACAAGTTTTTTAAAGGCTCAGCAATCCTATCACCGTGAATAGATCTAACTGGAAAAGGTATCAGACCAATCTTAAGCGCAGCTCCGCCCAAAAGCGACTCATTAAAAATTTCCGCAAACATCTGTCCCGGGTTCTTTTCTTATTGGTCGGTCTATCTCCTATCATCGGGGCCATCGTTGTATGGTCTTCCTATTATCATACAGACGACAAAACACCTCTGTCCGCGGGAGGATCTTTTGAAAATCTGATCGACAAAAAAGATGTGCACTTATTGCTCGCCGGTATAAGCTTTGAGAATTTAGAAAATAAAAGTTTTGAAATCGACTTTGGCGGATCAAAATACAGGGTTGATACCAGCCTGGAGATGCCTCTGCAGCAATTTCTGCTTGAGCGGATTAGCGGCTCCACTGCCCGTTACATCGGAATCGTCGTTCTTGATCCCCAAAATGGGCGCATTTTGTCTCTGGTCAACCATGACAAAACCAACTCGTTAAACAATCTTTGCCTTGAGAGCACCTTTCCGGCCGCCAGCATTTTTAAAATTATTACCGCGGCCGCAGCCATTGAAAAATCCGGTTTTAAAGGGAATACGGCGCTTACCTACAATGGCCGCAAACACACCCTGTATAAATCCCAGCTTAAGGAACGCATCACCAAATACACCAACCGCATCACATTTACCG
>CAZNFS010000003.1:0-45534 GCA_964572695.1 uncultured Desulfobacteraceae bacterium | reverse complement strand
CGCAAATTACCAATAATACCAAATTTGGTGATATTGGTAATTTAATTGCCCAGGGTCGGGACATGGAATACATTGCCAAACACTACAACATGGATCTTGCCCTGGCATGGGCCTTGCGGTTGGCAGGCAAAACGGACCAGGAAAAGTTCAAAGCCCTTGAATGGGGACTGCGCCCCAGGGATCAATGGTATTTCAACAAATGTGATGAACGCTCTGAGGAGAATGGCGCCTGCATAACATCGGTTTCCTCACGGCCGCTTCGATCCAGAATCCCATTTTTTTGGAGCAAGCGCTTGGCATTTATAAGGAATTGGAAATTGGTGGGCACTTTGGGGCTCAGGGGCTTGATGGGCAATGTTGTGTAAATCTTTCGGCGCCGGAGGCCCGTGCGCTTCGATTGATTTCCGGCCGTCAGCTTTGCGCGATTAAGGTAAGGAGTTTCGAATTGAATTCACTCTCAATTTCACTCTATTTTTTTGGGTGATCTTTGGGGAGAGATGGGATAGACGGACCCATAATACAATAGTTTATTGTTTATTCAGCAGGCCCTAATTCATGAGACGATGTTCTTAAAGATTCCACTTACGCCTTTCGGCGAAGGCCTCAATGTGTTCCCTAACGGCTTTGGCGACCGTCTCGGAATCCACATTGTCCTCTTTGAATAAATTCAAAATCTTCCTGTGAACCGCCAAGCTCCCTTTAAAATAAGTTAAGGTACGATTGTAGAAATACCTGTACCTGTCACCTTGGGGGCGTAAATTATGAATCAATTTTATCAGAATTTCATTTCCGGATGCTTCAATGAACACATTGTGAAAAAGCTTGTGGTGTTCTACATAGGCCTGGTTATTTTTTTCTTTTGCCACACGGGCCATGTTAGCCAGCTCATGCTCCATTTCTTCCACATCTTCCACACCCAACTTTCGATGAGCCTCTTTGGCAGCATGGCCTTCCAAAACAGAAAGCACCGAATAATAATTCTTAATGTCCTTAAAACCAAATTCTTTTACAAAAGTTCCTTTGCGGGGAACAATCACAACAAGGTCTTTTTGCTCCAGCTCACGAAATGCTTCCCGGAGCGGGGTCCGGCTGATACCAAAATGGTCCTTGAGTTCGGACTCAACAAGCTGCTCGCCGCCCTTTAGCTCGCCCTGTAAAATGGCATTACCCAAAATATTCAAGATCTGCTCGACCAGCCCCACCGGCTGCAAACGAACTCTGCCCAATTGTTTTTTAACTGCTGTCATGGCAATTTATAACCTCAAAAATAATATGTTTACATAGAAGCCGTTACAATTCGACTTTGAGGCGCCCTGCCTCCGGTCACGTGCATCACCCGGGCCCGGTTTGTCTTTCTGCTAATCACAGACCTGGCTCAAAACGTCAAGCGCCTTTGCTTCGATTGTCTCATCTGGTTGTAAAGCCGCCATCCAAAGGCACGGCCGCTCCCGTCATCCAGCCGGCCGCGTCGGATGCAAGGAAGGCGGCCAAACGTGCAGCATCTTCCGGTTCGCCTATTCGATGCAAGGGAAAATCAGCCAAGATTTGTTCCAGGGTGCCTTTCGCCGCGGCTTTTTGGAGACGGTTCTTAACGCGTTCATTTTTTATCATGCCCGGGCAGATGCAGTTAATGCGAATGTTGTAAGACCCGTAATCAACGGCCATGGCTTTGGTTAACTGCAAAACAGCGCCTTTCGAGGCCGCATAGGCGGCCCGCTCTTTAAAACCAACCAATCCGAAAACGGACGATGTGTTGATAATGGAACCGCCGCCATTTCGAATCATATGGGGAATGACCGCCTTGCAGCAACGGTAGACACCTTTTACGTTTACATCCATTATCGTATCCCAAATATCTTCGGGACAATCCGCGACGGCGGTTCTGCCTTCCACAGGATTGGTACCGGCGTTATTAAAAAGAACGTCGATTCGTTCAAACCGTTCGATTACCTCAGCTACCATACCGTCCACGTCCGAAGTGCTGGTGACGTCGGTTTGGAAAGATAAGGCCTGACCACCCACAGCCTCAACCATGGCTTTGGTCTGCTTTCCCTCTCTTTCCCTTCTGCCGCAGATCACGACTTTGGCCCCTTCCTGGGCGAAAATCACGGCCGAAGAGCGTCCGATACCAGAGGTCGAACCGGTAATCAGCGCCACCTTGTCTTTGAGTCGCAATTTTTACTCCTCAATCAAAAGACGCTTGCTGAAATTTTATTGTTTGCCTGCACTATTCCCTGCCATCCAAGCTTCATATTGCCCCCCCAAAGCAGCTTTGACTGGAACAGCAACGGGCTGTTGATTGAACCTCCGGTCAGCTTCACTTATCATGGAGAGTCGGCATATGTTTCAAACATCGACATGGGCACCGGTGTTATCGGCGGCCGGATAGACAGATAACCGCCTTTTCTGGGTGTGATGCCTTTATGCTGCATCATTTGCGTCACGATGGATTCACAGGTCCGCCCCTGGCAGGGGCCCATGGCGATCCTTGTCCTTTTCATCTCATTAATATTGGAATAATTTTTGTTATCGATGCCGTCATAGATCTCCCTGGCCGTTATCTGTTCGCAGCGGCACACAACCGTTTCATCGTCCATGATGTTGTAGAGGCCGGTACGGGGAGCAAAGACGCTGTTAAGAGCGGTAACATAGCGGTTGATCCGTTCCTTTTTCTTAAACAGAGGGGTTATCCTGCTTTTATGCTCCCGGGCTGAAATTTGTCCTGTTTCCGCCGCCAGCTGAATCGCAAAAATGCGGCCATCGATCTCCGCCAGATCGGCACCACCCACGCCCGCGGAATCACCGGCGGAATAGATATTTGGTATGCTGGTTTGTAAATGTTCATCTGTCCATGGTTTCCAGTATCTTTGAACCGGATCAAATATTTGATCACATCCGCACAAGCGCGTCAATCGCGACAAAGGCAGAAAGCCATAGCTGACAGCGACGATATCAACCGCCATGCTTCTCTCGGAGCCGGCGATTGGATTCCAGCGATCGTCCAATTTTGAAATGGTGACTTCATTGACGCGAGAATCGCCGGCAGCTCCCACAATCGTATATGGACGATGGATCGGTACAAGATGCCTATATACGGGATAAAGATATGAGAAGCTTTCACGCAACAGGCCCCTTTGTCGAATAATTTCAGGAAATAGACCCATAGATTCCCACCGCGTAAGGGTATCACACAAGGCCACGATCTCGCCGCCGGCTTTCAGCAAACTGGCTGCCACCGAAAAAAGGAGCGGGCTTGAGCCCGAAAGCACAAACCGTTTGCCCGGCAGGAGCCTCTGATGAAGGAGGAGCTTTTGCAGCCCTCCGATGGTCATGATACCGGGGAGGGTCCATCCCGGAAATGGTATGGAACGTTCCATGGCGCCTTCACAGAGAAGTAAATTGTCGAATTCAATGATTTTAATCTCATCCCCCTGCAGCAGAGACAGCTTAGAGTCTTCAAAAGCGCCCCAGACCAATGTGCCGGTGAGTATTTCCAGGTTATCCCTGTGCTGGTAAAACTGTTGCATGAGAGGCTGCCCGACACGATATCTCAAACCCAAAAAGTCCCTATTGTGAATTGTAAATTCCTTTGGCGGATGGCGGTAAACCTGACCTCCCGGTTCCTCATTTTCATCCACGAGCGCCACATCGATCCCGCATCGGGCAAGTTCTATGGCGGCTGAGATACCGGCCGGTCCCATACCGACGATAACGACTTTATATTTCGTTTTCATCTTACCTGTCTCTTTTCATGTGTTGGGTTTCAATCTGACAGCCATCGGACACGGGGGTTTTGCATATACGTACACCGCTTACGCCATTAACCTTCATAATACAGCTGTGGCATATGCCGATGTTGCAATAAACACCCAGCGGACGGTCGTCTATGGTTCGACTTGTCAAGTTGTCCGAAGCAATGAGCGCCGCAGCAATAGTCTCACCCCTATAGGACTGCACCGGTTTTCCGTCGAAGATGATTTCAACCGGATCACCTCTTTGGACCTCTTTGTCGATTCGTTTTGCGGCGTCGTTTTCGGCCATCAGAAGAACCTCCTTTATATTTCCTTTTGGGGCGGGATTCCTGTTATTCAGTCCCGTCTGATTCCATTAGCCTCGCTTCTCTATGCTATGGGACGCAATACCTCGGCCAGGTCCGCACAATCCGTCACATCTTCCAGGTTTTCCAGCAGGGCGTAGGCCCGCTCAGTTCCCGCAGTACCCAGAACCGGTCGAACAAGTGTGAAAAATTTATCCCGGGTGTCTTCGACACTGATCGGATTACGGGGGTCTCCCCTGGGCAATCTTACCTCCCGGCATAATTGGTCTCCCCCCGTTGTTTGGACTTCTACCCTGGAAATCATTTCCCGTTTCACTTTTGCGTAAAGACGGTCTGCTTCGGGCCAGTAGTGAAATTTGATCTTGTTCGACAGGGTCTTTATGCGACTATCGGAAAAAAATTTTGGATCAAACCAGGTAATACCCGTGGGAATGTCTAGCAATGCGAGTGAAATGACATGCGGCCCACTGAAGGGTATCGTAAACGGTTCCTGCGGCGAAAAATTATAGCTGTCCGCCAATTCGAAAAAACTGTAGACATTTAGATTTTTTATCTTGTCCCAAGTGAGCCCCTGCTCATGTTTCAATGCATATATGGCATCCAGGGTGGCATGAAGGTGCCGGCAGGAAGCGTAGGGTTTAAGAGAGACTCTTTGGGCGGCCCACTTCCGGGGTGATCGATCCTGAAACGCGTCGGGTCGATACCGGTCAGAACCGGCCATGACCCAGAAACCGGTCGGTCCATCGAAAATACTGGGATCACCGATAAAACCCTGTTGGGCGGTCATTGCCGCCAGCATGCCCCCCATGACGGTCCACCCGTAGTTATTCTTAAGCCAGTTTACACGACCACTTTGGATGCCCAGTTTTCGGCATGAGGGCACAGGCGCATTCATTGCCGCCAGGCTAAGGGCATGGACCATCTGTTCCCGGTTAAGATTCAAGGCATGCGCGGCGGCGGCGGCGGAACAGAATACCTGCCAGGTGCTCAAACCCATCACTTTTTTTAGCCTGCGTTTAGACGGTTTAATGGCATCGGCCACCCGAATACCGACCTCATAGCCGCCAACCACCGCGGCCAGGAATTGCTTTCCGTTCAGATTCAACTCATGGGCCAGCGCCAGCGCCGGTGGGATAACTGTGGCACCAGGATGGCCAAAATATGTGTCGTCGTAATCGAGCAAATTAGCCAGGTACGCATTCAGGTACCCGGCCTGAATGGGATTCATACACCGGCTGGAGCCTGCAACCGCAGCCTTCCCTGAACCCGCCCATGATGACACGTGATCGGCCATCTTACGGCCCTGTATCAATTGGGTGCCGCCAAACATACAGCCGATGCTGTCCACCACCAATTGCTTGGCCGCCAGCAGCGTTTGTTGTGGCAGCATTGCATAATGAATGGAGGCAAGCATATCACCCAGCAGATCAGAGGCCGCAATCGGTTTTGATTCTCGTATTTTGTTCTTAGTGCTCACGGTATCAATTTGTCCGTTGAATTATTTTTGCTGATAAATTTCCTTGAACCGGGTCCATTTAAAGGCGCTCAAATCCATAGAGCTTTTTCCGTCTGCAATCCATTCAGCCATAAGTTTGCCGACAATGGGCCCTGTGCAGAACCCGTGTCCTGAGAACCCCGCCGCCATAAATAAATTGTTCAGGTTGGGTGCTTTGTCCAAAACAGGAATCATATCTGCGGTCCAATGGGTAAACCCTGCAAATGCCCGAATAATATTGAGTTGCTTGAGAACGGGGAATAGTTTCGGCAACCGTTTTCCAAGGTCGGTAAAAGCCTGTAAAGTGGTCCGCCGGTCAAATGTTTCCAACGGCTGGCTCCTGACCCCGAGATGGATATTGCCCTCTATGGTTTGTCTGAGATATCCCACATCGAAACTGATGAACTGATCGAAGACGCGCGGCACAGCCTCTGTGACCAGAATCTGGGATCTTTTCAGATCGACCGGAAAATCAAGGCCGATCCAATTGCATATGGTTCGGGCCCAGGGCCCAGCAGAATTTACGAAGGTTTGAGCCCGGTATTCACAGGTATCCGTAAGGGCGGAAACAACCCGATCCCCCTCAGTTTTAAGTCCGGTAAGCGGCGCGTGTTCTTTTATCTCAACACCGATTCGACGGGCCTTTCTGGCAATTGCCTTAACGACCAAAAGCGGGTTCGCAGTTCCATCTGTGGGACAATAGGTTGCCCCAAAGAGTTCAACATTATCTGACAACGTCGGGGCTAAGGAGCGTGTTTCCTCAGGAGATATGAAATCCACATCGAGTCCCAATTCTCTTTCCCAATCAGGGTTCTTATGAAATGTGTTGTATTCCTCTTCGGAGGTCACAAGGCGCAGATTTCCGTTCACCCGATATCCCACATCCCAATCCAGTTCTTCCTTCATTGTCCGCCACATCTTAACCGACGCCATTGCCAGGGGCAGTTCAGCCGGGTGGCGGTTTTGCTGGCGGACTCCCCCTCCGTTTCGACCGGAAGCCTCCTCGCCCACCAGACCCTTTTCAAGCAAAATGACGTTGAGCCCTTTTTCGGCCAGCCGGAGCGCAATGGAGCACCCAGTGATACCGCCGCCAATTATTACGATATCCGCCTCTTTGACGTTCATTGTCTTTCCTTTATAGCTCTTGTATTACTTGAAGAATAAACGCTGACTCGTGTTAAAAACACGATCCAAATCATTTCAAAAACACCCACGCCCATCCTCGCCCAAACCCTTTGCCTTCAAAAGAGCGGGTTTGGGTGAGGATAGAACGTAGTTATTAACACTAGTGAAAAATCGATATGGTTATCTTCAAGTTGAGATGATGCCCGCGGCAGGGAGCGATCTTGTTCGCAAGCGAAAAATCGCTCCCCTACATCACAGGCAACAGGCAGGATTACCCGCCATAGCGGTCTTTGAAGATGGTAAACTCGTCCGCCCGCGGCTCAAAAAGATCCGCAATGTCTTTGTTGGCCCCATAGATGCTGGGTTGTCGATAAAGGTAGATCACAGGTGCATCCGTCCAAATGATTTCCTGCAATTTGAAGTAAACGTCTTTGGCCTCTTTAGCATCTAACGAGACACGTCCTTTGTCGATCAACTCGTCTATGGCCGGATCAGTATGACCGTGCAGGGTCGGACTGTGATTGAGCCAACGCACCGCCCAGTCAGAGTCCCCGTTGATGTTCCCCCATGCCCCCAGCCAGAGGTCAAATTTGGATTTCTTCCCCTTGCCTCTTTCGGCGCGGAAAACTCCCCAATCGGTGGGGGCAACTTCAGCCGTAATCCCTATTTTTCTTAATTGCCCGGCGATGGCGGTGGCCACATCGACATCTTTTAAATAACGGCCGTTGGGCGTGCCGATGGTGATCTTGAACCCATCGGCATATCCCGCCTCGGCAAGAAGCTTCTTGGCCTTTTGCGGATTATAATTGTATTGGGGCAAACCGGGATGGCTATAGGATACGCCGGTGCCAATCGGCGCTTCGGCCACGGTGGCCATGCCGCCGAATATGTATTTACACAAGCTTTCACGGTCAATTCCATAATAGAAGGCCTGCCGAACCCTTTTGTCTTTGAAGGGTTCGAACTTCTTCTGATGGAAGGCCAGATAATGGAAACGGTGGGATGGGACGGCTTTGACAACGGTATTGGGATTTTTTTCAATCTTTGCGATGGACTCCAGCGGAACATTGGCAATGAGATCCACCTCACCGGCCAAAAGCGCGGCCACTCGAGTAGAAGACTCCCTTAGGAGCCGATAGGTAATTTTTTCAAATTTGGGTTTTGCTCCCCAGTAATTCGGGTTGGCGGCAACAACCACCCGGTCATTGGGTCGATATTCCACAAATTTGTATGGACCGGTTCCGACGGGATTAAGTCCAAATTTTTCATATGATTTTCCTGCCTTTGGCGGAATGACACCCTGGATGGCCCAGAAATTCAACAGCGGTCGCATGGGGAATTCCGTATGAACTAAAACCGTATAATCATCGACAATCTCCACGTTTTTGGTGAATTTGTAGAGCTTTTTCTGGGGCGATTTAAGGGTCGGATCGAGATAACGTTCCATTGTGTACTTCACGGCTTGCGCATTAAAAGGCTCCCCATTGTGGAATGTAACCCCTTTTCTGAGATAAAATTTCCAGGTTAAGTCGTCGAGTTTCTCCCAGCGTTCCGCCAACCAGGGTTTTATGTTCATGTCCCAGTCAAAATAGACCAAAGGGTCATAAATGTAGCGGCACATACTATAACTCGGCATGGCAAACTGAACCTGCACATCCAGCGATGGGGCAAAGGAGCTGAATGCGACCGTAATTTCCTTTTTTTCTGCCGCAGCATTCAGCGTTCCACCCAAAATGAAGAGTCCGACCAGGAAAATCATAACCAATTTTAAACCCGTTTTTTTGCTCATAGCTTACCTCCTTTTTGCTGTTTACGGCCGGGCAATCTGCCGGCTCATTTTGGTTTTTCGAACCTATTCCTCTATGATTTGCCCAAACTGGACGACCCACTCTCCCGGTTGGACAACAGGGAAGGTCCGTTTCGATGACGCAATACCGTCACTGGGCGCTTTGATCGTTTCGACCACTTCTCCGTACAGGTCTGTGACCGTTCCCAGCACTTGCTCTTTACGCACGTGTTCATGCAGTTCAGCCATTGGCGTAAATAAACCGCCAACGGTGCAGGGTAAAAAAGTACCTTTAAACATGACGAATTCCGAAGTTTGCTCTGGATCACCATCAATTATTCCGAAGGTTTTGAGTACATTTCCGATTAATTTTTCATGCACTTTGACAATCGGCTCCAGGCATCGCCCTTCACCGCCTGCTTCCACCGTGATGGCAGGAATACCCTTCTTCAGGGCTTCCACCGTCACGGTTCCCCCCCAGCCGCCGCTGCCGACCCAGATATATTCCAATCCGGTTGCTTTGGCCAGCGCCAAGGATTTTACAATCGTCGCGTCCTCCCCGGGTTCGGTCCGCCAGACGGTCTGATTCCCCATGACCTGTATATTCCCGCCCCCATGGAGATCCATGACCATATCCGCTTTATAGACCACTTCGGTTAAATAGACATGGGCCAGTTTTTCGGTTAAACTGCCGTCTGGTTTGCCGGGGTAAACGCGATTCAGATTTAATTGATCCACCCAGCTTGTTCGCGTCCCTGCCTCGTAGGCGGATGCATTAATTACCGGTACGCCTATAAATGCGCCTTTAACTGAATTGGGGTCCAAAGCCTGCCACCACCTCCTTATTGCTACAGATCCCTCAAATTCATCTCCGTGGCACCCGCTGCTCGCGTTGAGCACCGGACCGTCGGCCGACCCGTTCACAACCATCAGCGGGATATAGATCTGGGAGCCATCCGGCCGTCGGGCAACTTCCAGGGGGCCACATTTTTTTTCTCCCGGTGCTACGGTAAGATTTCCAATCTGAATTACTTCTGTCATGTGATTCCTCCTTTGTTTCTTCTTTAATTGGATTGAAATTGTAAACGCAAATTCTCTGGTGCTTTAATCAAAGTGGCATGCCACAAAGTGTTCTTCTTCTATCTCCTTTAAAATCGGCTCCTCTGCGCGACAGAGATTTTCCGCCTTTTCACAGCGGGTGTGAAAGCTGCAGCCCGCCGGGGGACTAATGGGGCTCGGCACATCCCCGCTTAGATAAATGCGGGACCTTTTAGAATCCGGATTCGGGATCGGGACGGCCGACAACAGGGCCTGGGTATAGGGGTGTCGCGGTTTAGAATAAAGATGAAATCTTGGCCCGTTTTCGACGATCTTCCCCAGATACATCACCACGACCACATCACTAACGTACCGCACGACGCTCAGGTCATGGGAGATAAAAAGATAGGACAACCCAAATTCCTCCTGGAGGTCTTCAAGCAGGTTGATGATCTGGGCTCTAATCGATACGTCTAACGCCGAAACAGGTTCGTCCGCAATGATGATTTCCGGGTCTGAAATCAGCGCGCGCGCAATGCCGATCCGCTGCCTTTGCCCGCCGCTGAATTCATGGGGAAAGCGGTTAATGTGTTTCGTTTTAAGTCCCACTTTTTTAAGAATATCGGCCACCCGGTGCTGCCTTGCCAGCCCTTTTGCGATTGCATGGACTTTAAGGGGTTCACCCACGATTTCTCCCACACGCATCCTGGGGTTAAGGGACGCATAGGGATCCTGGAAGATAAACTGCACTTTTGTTCTGTGTCTTCTAAATTCATTCTGCTTGAGATTTAGAATATTTTGACCATACAATTCGATTTCTCCCCGGGTAGGTTCAATGAGTCGTATAATCATTTTACCGGTCGTCGTTTTCCCACAGCCACTCTCACCCACCAGGCCCACGGTTTGGCCCTTTTTCAATTTGAACGAAACGCCGTCGACGGCTTGAACCCATTCTTTGGGTTTAGATAGAAGACCGCTCCGAACCGGAAAGTGCTTGGTCAGATTGACAACTTTAAGGACGACTGGTTCTTTTGGCATGATTTCAACCATACAGCCGGCACCGACAAAGATGGCCAGGTGCGATTTCCTGCAGCGCCGGCACTTCGTTTTCACAATCATGGAACGCTTGGCTGCAGCGGGGTTGAAAGCGGCAACCCGACGGCAGTTCAGTTAATCCGGGGACAATCCCCGGGATTTCTTGTAATCGAAGCTTATGGTTTCTTTTACGAGGATTTTTGTCCATTGTAGAGACAGAGTCCAGAAGCCCGCTGGTATAGGGATGTGCGGGCCGCTTGAAAAGCTCCCGAACATCAGCCGTTTCAACGATTTGGCCACAATACATGACAATTACCTTCTCCGCGGTCTCCGCTATTACGCCCAGGTCATGGGTGATGAGCAAAATCGCCATATTCGCTTCTCCACGAAGCCGCAGCATCAATTTTAAAATTTGGGCTTGAATGGTTACGTCCAGCGCCGTCGTCGGTTCATCGGCGATTAAAAGATCGGGCTTGCAGGCTAAAGCCATGGCGATCAAAATTCGCTGACACATTCCGCCGCTCATCTGGTGAGGGTATTCAAGGAGGCGTTTTTCGGGCGAGGGTATGCCGACCATGTCCAGCATCACAGTAGACCGAACTAAGGCTTCCTTTTTGTCGATATCGATATGGGCGCGGAAGGCCTCACTAATCTGATGGCCGATGTTGAAAATGGGGTTAAGCGATGACATGGGTTCCTGAAAGATCATCGAGATCTTGTTTCCGCGAATCGTTTTCATTTCATTCTGATCGATCTCCAACAGGTTGCGACCTTCAAAATCTACCTGACCACCGACTATCTTGCCGGGAGGCGATTGAATCAATCGCAATAGTGAAAGCGCCGAAACACTTTTTCCGCAGCCCGACTCTCCAACCAGCCCCACCACTTCGCTGCGGTCGATTTGATAGCTTATGCCATCCACGGCTTTAGATACACCATTCGGTGTGTAGAAATAGGTCTGTAGATCTCTAACTTTAAGTATGTGGGTTGTGTTGGCTGACACGGTCCGTTTTATTTCCTGAGATAGGTTTTCGGATCAAGCGCATCGCGCAATCCATCGCCCAACAAGTTAATGCCCAGAACCACAACCACTATCGATAATCCCGGGAAAGTCCCAATCCACCAGGCTTCTTGAAGATACTCGCGGCCGTCTGCCAGCATATTGCCCCAGGTCGGCGATGGTGGCGGGACGCCCAGTCCTAAAAACCCCAATGAGGCTTCCATAATGATGATGCGTGCGACTTGAAAAGATGAAATAACGAAGAAGGCGGCAATAACGTTCGGCAGAATGTGCTTGAGCATGATTTTAAAATTGCTTGCGCCAACGGCTTTGGCTGCCTGAACAAATTCGATCTCGCGGATTGACAGGACCGAAGCTCTAATAAGCCTGGCATAAATAACCCAACCGTAAATAGATAACACCAGGATTAAATTAATCAGGTTGGCGCCGAGAATGGCGATCACGCACAGCGCCAGGATTAGAAATGGAAAAGAGAGTTGAATGTCGGCCAGGCGCATGATGATGTCATCCACCCAAGACCCATAGTATCCGGCCAGCAGACCCAGAATCAACCCCGCTAACCCTCCCAGAAGGGCCGAGGCGACACCAACTGAAAGGGATACACGGCTGCCATAGATGATGCGGCTCAGAACATCGCGACCGAGCTGATCCGTTCCCAGCCAGAATACTTCCCCGTTTTCGCCAGTCCATCCGGGTGGCTTCAGCCGATAGGCCAATTCCTGCGCCAATGGGTCATGAGGAGATAAAAACGAGGCAAGGGTGGCAAACAGAATGATAAGCACGACAACGGCACCCCCGATTGCGGCTGTCCGGTGGCGAAGCAGTCTTTTTAAAGGTTGCACCAGATTTTGGTCCAGGCGATCTTTTAAAGGCAATTTATATTCGGACTTCAAGGTGTTGATTTCCGTTTTTCTTATCATTTTGAAGCCTTGGCGAAACTGATGCGGGGATCGATATAGGTGTAGAGGACATCCACCAGAAAATTTATCAAAACAAAGAGAAAGGCGGTGACTAATACGGTTCCCTGGACGACAGGGTAATCCCGGAGTTCAATGGCCTGTATAATGAGGCTCCCCAAACCAGGCAGGCCGAACACTTTTTCCGTGATGATAGCACCGCCCAGAAGTGTACCGACCTGCAGTCCAATGACCGTGACAATCTGGATCATCGTGTTGGAGAGGGCATGCTTGGAGATAACTATTTTTTCGGCAAGCCCCTTAGCGCGTGCGGTGCGGACATAATCTTCGTTTAATATCTCCAGCATTCCGGACCGGATCAGCCGTGTAATCAGCGCCAGCATATAGGTGGAGAGAGCTGTACAGGGTAAAACATAGTGCCGCCATCCGCCCGAACCGGATGTCGGAAATATATTCCAGATCAATGAAAAAAACAGAATGAGCATGATGCCAAGCCAAAAGGTGGGTACAGACTGGCCCAACAGAACGCCAACCAGGGTGATGTGGTCATAAATCGAATATTGCTTTGTGGCCGAGATGACGCCAACCGGGATGGCGATTATCATCGCTATGAAGAGAGAGCCAAATGTAAGGATTAACGTTGTCGGCAAGGCCTGAATGACTAGTTTTGCGACATCCTGCTTGTAAAAGATTGATTTGCCGAGATTTCCCGCAAGGGTGGTTTTTAGGAATATGAAGAATTGCTCAAAAAGGGATTTGTCCAAGCCCAGTTCTTTCCGCATTGCTTCAACAGCGTCAGGGGGCGCAAGGTCGGGAAGCATCAAAAGGGCCGGGTCCCCCGGGGCTAATCTGACAAGCAAAAAGATCACTACCAGTACACCAAAAATGGCAAGAAAACCGTGACACGTCCGCTTGATCAGGTAAGCTCTCATGGTCTATGGGGAATTACGAGGACCAGACAGGGTTTCGGTTGATTCAACTCTCTGAATCTTTGGGCCACAACAATACAGTCGCCGGTCGACCGTCGACATAATAGTTATGTATGTGATATTTTGTCAAGCTTTTTTATAAAAATGAAGTGAGTGGTTCCCAAGTAGCCCACCTATAATTTCAGGCAAATTTATATTAAACCGGCATCAAAAACCCTTGGATTTTCAGCCCCTAGTTTCAATACCTTCGAATTAACATTATTTTTTGAATATGGTAAATATTTCAGGCTATTATTCGTCAACGTGTAAGGCCGTTATGTTGAAAAAAGGCAACAGGGAATTTAGGTGAAAAAACAACCTTTTTCGGAGTCCCGACAAAATGAAGGTATGAAACGTGAATCGTAACAGATGATTTTTATTTTGAGATGCGTATGAAGGAAAAAATCGTCACATTGGCTTGCTGTTTTGCCTGGTATTAGTACCCACAAGATGTTGATGTACAAAATCAGTTTGATTTGTTCTAAAATCATCGAGCTAAAAGATTCTACATAATCAGATAAAAAGTCAGTATTCTTTTAATCTGGCTGCAGACCATCAACCATTTCACAAATGATCACTGATCCCTCTGTCGATTCATTTCACTCTCGATAAATTTCAGGATCCCCTGCCCCAGCGGATTACCCGGGTGCTTCTCGACCATTCGAGCTGCGAGTCTTCCGGCCGCTTCCAACTCCCCTTTTCTGAGGTAATGGTCGGCCAATGCGTGGGGGTAATCCATAGTGTCCGGCTCAACCTCCACGGCCCGGCGCAATTCGGCTTCCGCCTCTTGAAATTGTCTCATCTGCTGAAGAAGAAGCCCCAAGTTATAATGGGCCCGGGCGCGGCCGGGCCATATCCGGTAGCTCGGCCCATTTTACGTGACGCGATCCGGGGCCGTGGCAGGCTTCACACCCCACATCGATTTCCGACCAGGTGGTCTGATAGGTATTGTTCTCGATATCAAAATTCTTTTTCAGATTGGTGGAGTGACATTCCGCTTCTTGCGGTCGAAGTAAAAACCAGTGAATCACGCCTTTCATCGACTTTAAAGGATCGAAACAAGTGGCTAATGGATGCCCCCACTATTGTTGTACAGGTCGTAGGTCAACGGGGCATATTGAAAAAACACGAAAACCGTACCTATATTATGAGTATGGATAAATTTTTACCGTGTTTGATCTAAAAAATAGAGTTTTGGAGGCAAAGCCGAAAGTCAAAAAGCCATAGAGTTCAAGGGTCAAAAAGTCGAAAGGTCGAAAAATTGGAGAGACTAAAAACATCGTGATCGGTGATCAGTAATCAGTTATCAGTGATTAGAAGAAAGTTGAAGGGCCTGAAAGGTTTTTCTTGTTTTCCGTTGACAGCTGACTATTCCGGAGTATAGTCCAAATTAGTTAAACTAATTCGGAGGACATTACGTAAATGGCTATTATTGAGAGGGTTTTAAATATCTCCCTTCCGGAGCGACAATCGGCATTTCTGTGGGGGCCGAGGAAGGCAGGAAAGTCCACATATTTAAAGACGAATTTTCCCAAAAGTGTAGTCTACGATTTTCTTCAAACCGACCTGTTTTTCGAATTTTCCAAGCAGCCGTCGCTCCTGAGGGAACGATTGCTTGCAAAAAATGACGACATTTTGGACCATCCGGTGATCCTGGATGAAGTCCAGAAGGTTCCTCAGGTTCTGGACGAAGTACACTGGTTGATTGAGAACAAGGGATTACGTTTTATACTGTGCGGGTCAAGCGCACGGAAGTTAAAGAGGGGAAAAGCAAACCTGCTGGGAGGGCGTGCGTGGCGCTATGAAATGTTCCCTCTTGTTACGGCTGAGCTAGGAGACCTGAATCTGGTGAGGGTCTTGAACCGCGGCATGATACCAGATCATTATCTGCGGGAAAATCATAAAAAAGCATTAAAGGCCTATACACAAGATTATTTAAAAGAGGAGGTTTTTGATGAGGGATTAACTCGGAACATTCCAGCCTTCTCCAGATTCTTTGATGCGATGGGATATCCCCATGGAGAACTGACGAATTATTCGAATATTGCCCGGGAGTGCGGTGTAGACTCCAAGACCGTAAAAGAATATTACCAGATTCTCGTCGATACGCTTTTAGGAAAGATGGTAGCCCCGTTTAAAAGAAGGCAGGACCGACAGGTCATAAGTCGGACTTCAAAATTTTATCTGTTTGATGTAGGTGTTGCCGGATCAATTACAAAGCGACATTTGGAGGAAGAAAAAGGAGAACTCTTCGGAAAAGCATTTGAGCATTTTATCTTTTTGGAGCTATCCGCTTACAATGCCTATAAGGAACTGGATTATGAAATTAATTTCTGGAGAACCAAATCAGGTCTGGAGGTGGATTTCATTTTAGCCAGGGGTGAGGTGGCTATTGAAGTAAAAGGAACTTCGCGTGTGGATAAAAGAGACTTGCGCTCTCTCAATACTTTTATAGACCAATATTCACCTCGAAAATCGTTTATTGTTTGTAATGAGCGGGAAGAACGTGTTCATGGGAAGATACAAATCATGCCTTGGAGGAAGTTCCTTTATGATTTGTGGGAGGGCAAGATTATTCACTGAACCAAATTAGGAAATGGGGTAATTCGAGTCGAAAAGTCGAAGAGTCGAATGAAAAGGACGAGGAGAAAAGCCATGAAATTAAGAGGGTTGTTCCTTATCTTGTATAGGAGCTTTTCCGGAATTATGATCCACAAACCTTCTAATACCACCATCTGCTAGGCCAGAAAGATGGCGCTCTCTCTGTCAATTCACTTTTTTAATATCGTAAAATACACTTCCCGAAGCAACCTACCACAGAGTATCTATTTCGATGTGTTTCCCAGAGTCAACATTAACGCCTATCACGTTGACTTTACAAATAATTAAGGTAAATAATGCTTATTGTAATAATGCCGACCTTCTTTTTCACAGTCCCGCTAATCTAAATCCAATAAGATTCCCTCCCCCTCTGGCTTAAGCAACACAACAGATTCCACCGTTAATGTTTAAAAGTGTCAAATAGGGCATTTTTAAAACCTCGAGCTCCGGAGGTAGGAATCGTGTTTGAAAAGATTATAAACAGGGATGGGCTTGTTGAAGGCCTGTTTTTTTGAATTGATGACGTAGCGGCTATTTATAGCGAGTATTTTTTCTTTTGCATGGCGGATACGACATTCGCCTTAAAACGCTCTGAGGAGAGTGGCGCCGGCCTGACATGGGTTTTCTCCGAGCAGCTTTGATCCAGAATCCCATTTTTTTTAAGCAAGCGCTTGACATTTAAAAAGAAAGGGATATTATTGTTTGATATTGTCAACTATTTAGATAATAGGGATCGGATCATGGAGTCAGTATCCGTTAAAAATTTCGCCGTTCTAATTAAAGATATTGTATGGCACTTTGGGGCGCAGGGGCTCGATGGGCAATGTTGTGTAAATCTTTCGGCGCCGGAAGCCCGTGCGCTTCGATTGATTTCCGGCCGTCAGCTTTGCGCGATGCAGGAAATTGCCCGGGGATTGAGTTTTTCAAAAAGCGGTGCCACGCGTGTGATTGACAGACTTGAAAAAAAAGGATTGGTAAAACGCCAACGCAGTCCTGAAGACGGACGCGTCTGCTGTGTTGAAATTGCATCACCGGGAGAAGCACTGATCAGCCAGATAGACCAGGAAAATGAACGCCAAATCGGAAAAATTTTGTCTAAACTCGATCCGTCGATGCAGCAAGTGGCTCAGGCTTCATTGTATTCACTGGTTCAGGCTATAAGCGGGTCTGAACCGCAATAGCGAGCGAATTCCCTGTAGCAGCTCGACTTGAGCTCGCCGACAAGTCTTGCGGCGGGGAATCTCAATAAAAATATATTTGATCATATTGGTTGATAGTATCAACTAAGGTAAGGAGTCTTGAATTGAATTCATTTACAACTTCACTCTATTTCTTTTGCTTCATTCTGGTTGAGCTTTCATTACTGTTTCTCGGAATCAGCACCGTAATTGGATTGATTTTACAATACATTAAAGAGGATAAACTGAGGCGTTGGTTGTCTCATAAAGGGGCTTTGGGTAGTATGCTGGGTGCGGGATTGGGTGGATTGACGCCCTTTTGTGCCTGTTCGACGATTCCGATGACGGTCGGGCTTTTAAAAGCGCAGGTTCCATTTGGGTCGGTAATGTCCTTTGTGGTTGCATCTCCGATTCTTAATCCCATTGTTCTTACGATGATGGCGGCTTTGCTCGGTATCAAGGCGGCGGCAATATATGCCGTGGTGACCTTTAGCGCAGCCGTGTTGTTCGGGCTCATTCTGAGCAGATTCGGATTTGCCCAGTACGTCAAGAATGTCCGCATAACGGGAGCCCGCGATTTTACCATAGATACTGATAGTTTCGGGGCCAGGATGAAGGCTGCCTTTCAATCGGCATGGAACGATTTTAGAGGTGTACTGGTCTATCTGGTCATAGGCGTGGCCATCGGTGCCCTGATTAAAGGATATGTACCCCAGGATTTGATCGTTCGGCTTGCCGGCCCCCAAAATCCGTTGGCGGTCCCTGTTTCGGCGCTGGTCGGAATTCCGCTCTATATCCGTGCCTCAACGGCTATCCCGATCGGTTTGGCTTTGATGCAGAAGGGAATGAGCGTTGGCGCTGTGATAGCACTTATCATTGGCGGTGCTGGTATGGCGATTCCGGAAATGAGCCTTCTGGCCAGCATTTTTCGGCCCAAACTCGTGAGTGCGTTGGTTGGCGTCATATTTGTAACCGCCGTGGTTGCAGGCACGATATTTAACTTTATTTGAAACAAAACTTAAACCCAATATACAAGGAGGAAAAAAATGACGGGAGCTAAAAAAGAAGGCCTTTTTAAACGGTTATTTGGCGGCCAGAAAAGCGGCTGTTGCGGCGTGTCAATCGAAGAAGTCAAGGAAGGGGAGAACAAAGAAATGACGGAATCAACGCCTTCTTCAGGGTGCTGTGCCGGAAACAAAACCGAACCGCAATAATTACACGCTTAACTCCCTCGCGAACCCTCCGCGAGGGAGTTAACCCTGCTCTGCGACACACCCGGCATCGTTTATCTGTCTTTTTATCCCTCCCTTTTTGCTTAAAAATTTCTTTGGTCGCATGAAATACATTATCGCCCAATCGATCATTTATACATCTTTTTACAATTTTTTAGCATCTGCGCATATTTAGTTTACATTTAGGAGTTAAAACAAATATCAGGGTTGCGATTTGGCCTGGCAGGGTTTTTGCAAAAAAAATTTTTGGATCATCCGTCATAAAGCAAAGCACAGGTTTTTGTTGATTTTCAAACAATTGTTTGATACGGTTGTTTTAATTGAGAGGTGATAAAAAATGAGATCCAATCAAAAAAACGACCTTGCAAGAGAAAGGCTGTTGGACAAAGCGGAGATCCTCTTTGCCCAAAAGGGCTATCATGCTGTTACCGTGCGGGAGATAACCAAGGCGGCCACCTGTAATATAGCTTCGGTTAATTATCATTTTGGAAACAAAAAAAATCTCTACCTGGATGTTTTTCGTTTCCGCTGGGTGCCCAGGGCCAAGGGGTTACAGAAATTTTTTAAAGACTCCCTGGCTGCAAAAGAGGTGAGTGCTCCTGCAGTCGTTATTCAGGCTTTGGCGCGGGCATTTTTGGAAGGACCTTTTTCAGATGAGGAGCGACAGCGCCATTTTCAATTAATGACCCGGGAGATGAGCCAACCGACCGAGGCTTTTGAGTTTATAGCAAACCATGTCATGCAACCGTTTTTTAATGAGTTGGCCGATATGTTTGAAACCTTTGTTCCCGACGGACTGCCGCGCGAGCGATTGCTTTTAAAAATAATAAGTATATTTTCGATCGTACTTCATTTCAATTTTGCCCGAACTGTGGTGGCACATGTTACCGGACGGGAATATGACCCGTCTTTCAAAGCGCAGTTGATCGATCACATCATCGACTTTTCCCTGGCCGGGCTTGATGGGAGTGAAAAGGAGACCATCGCTTGAAATATTCCAGGATAGACAGATTCGGAATCCTGATGATAGCGCTGTCGGGTTTAATTTTTGGCGCCGGTTGTATGAAGCTCGGCCCCCAGTATCATAAACCGGATATCGGAATTCAAACTCCGGCCACTTATCAACATGCCGCACCGGAGACTCAACAGACGACACCACTGGATCGTTGGTGGGAGGTGTTTGGGAATCCGCAAATTAACCAACTGGTAGCGGAAGCTTTCGCGCACAACCTGGACATCAAAAAAACCTCGGCCAAAATTTTGGAGATCCGGTCGCGATTCAAACAGACGCAATCAGACCGATTCCCGGATTTGAATTTTCAGCTCAATGCCCAGAGGAGGCGCCTGACCGTAACCGAAACGACGTTTAGCCGCGGTGGACTTGTTGCCCTTGAACGGAGAAAGAATATCGACAGTTACAGCCTTTCCTTTCCGGCGACCTATGAAGTGGATCTATGGGGGCGACTGGCCAGAGCCGAGGAGGCGTCACGGGCAGATCTTCTTCAAGCAGAGGAAAATCGGCTGACGGTCATACAAACCATTATCGCTGAAACCATCACGGCCTATTTGCAGATGGAGGCCCTGGAGCGGCGGATACAAATTACAAAACAGAGTATTGAAAATTATCAACGCAACCTCGATCTTGTCCAAAGACGTTATGAGCGCGGTTTGACATCTATTTTGGATTTAAGACAGGCGCGGCGTGTACTGGCGCAGTCGGAAGCATCGCTGCCCGAACTGCGCAGAGACCTGGGGCTTACCCAGCAAAAACTGGCTGTGCTGTTGGGACGCTATCCTGTCACCCACCCCCCGCGGGAACATCAGGAAGACTATTTTAAGCAAATGACACCGGTGCCCTCCGGGCTGCCTTCGAAACTTTTGCTTCGACGACCGGATATCCGGGCGGCAGAAGCCCAATTGCAGGCATTGAATGCCCGCGTTGGAGTGGCCAAGGCGAGCCGTTTTCCGCGGATCTCCTTAACAGCCAGTTTGGGTTATTCCAATAATGAGTTGGGCCAGCTTTTCGAACCCCAAAGCCAACTCTGGAGCC
Organism: uncultured Desulfobacteraceae bacterium; assembly: GCA_964572695.1. Classification (GTDB taxonomy): domain Bacteria; phylum Desulfobacterota; class Desulfobacteria; order Desulfobacterales; family CAZHA01; genus CAZHAH01. Next base: position 25,031 of record CAZNFS010000003.1, on the reverse strand, counting down.
TGGCGGGAGGTCTCATACAACCGTTATTTGACGCCGGTAAATTAAAGGGCGTGCAGCAGGCGGCGGAAGCGCGATTTGAACAGGGCGTGATGGCATATGCGCAGACGGTATTGAGAGCCTTCTCGGAAGTTGAGGCGGCGCTATTGACACGCAAAGAACAATTGGAGCGCCGCAAACGAATCTTAAAATTTCTGGAAGAGGCCCGCGCAACTCAAAAAGTCGCCCAGAGCCGTTATGAGAGGGGATTGGCGGATTACCTCAATGTCCTGAATGCTCAACAAACCCGCTTTCAGGCCGAAGTGAATCTGATCCTGGTCGATTTGACCATCCTCACCAACCGGGTTTCGTTGCATCGGTCTCTCGGTGGCGGATGGGGTGCTGAGATGGATAGGATCAATGGATAAATGACCTGATTTCCGGAATGCAAGCGAATTTTTTTAAAAGGAAGTTTTAAAACATGGGTCCCAAAATAAAATTGGTAGTTCAATTATTTATAGCGGCGCTTTTTTTAGCAGCGGGTGTCTTCGGTCTGCGCACGCTGACGGCCAGCAAAGCCCCTTTAAAAAAAGTTAAACGATCCATCGTACTACCCATCGTACGCGCCATTGCGGTTCGCAGTGCTCAAAAAAGAGTGCCCATTCTCGGCCAGGGAACGGTAAGGCCCCTGCGCGAAATACGATTGATACCCCAGGTCGGCGGCAAGGTGATTTACACGTCACCGTCCCTCGTAGACGGGGGCGCTTTTAAGAAAGGGACAATCCTTTTGCAGATAGAACCGGTGGATTATCAACTGGCCGTTTCTCTTTATCAAGCACGATTGAAGGATTCTGAAAGCAAGTTGAAATTGCTGGAGGAAGAAGCCGCCGTTGCGAAAGAAGAATGGATCGAAATCAATAACAGAAAAATGAAAAATGAAAATTCTCCGATAAATCCAAAACCGCCCCCGTTACTGGCCAAGGAGCCTCAGCTGGCGGCGGCCAGGGCTAAGCTGGAGGCAGACCGCGCCGAGCTGCAAAAGGCCGAAATAAAGCTTCAAAGAACAAAGCTGAAGGCACCTTTCAGCGGAAGAGTCAGTTCTAAAAGTGTTGATATCGGTCAGTTTGTTTCTCCCGGACAGCCCCTGGCCACCCTTTATTCAACCGAAGCGGCCGAGATTAAGGTGCCGCTTGAAAGCGATGATTTATACTGGTTTCATGTTCCCGGCTTTACGCCGGGTAAAGGCCGGGGGGCCCGGGCCGTGGTTGAGGCGCACGTGGCGGGGCGGGCCCTGACCTGGAAGGGTCGGGTGGTGCGCTCCGAGGGGAAATTGGATGAACGCACCCGCATGATTAATGTGATTGTCAGAGTGGAAAAACCGTATGCCAGGAAGCCGCCTTTGGCGGTAGGGCTTTTTGTGGCCGTTACCATAGAAGGTCGAATGCTTGCGAATGCGACCATCATTCCTCGTTCCGCCCTTCAGGCGGGGAATGTGGTCTGGGTGATCGATGACAATAGACGTCTCCGTTTTCGGAAGGTGCAAATCGCCAAATTTATAGATGCGGGTGCCCTAATCAGCAGGGGACTCAGTGTTGGTGAAATAGTGGTGATATCTCCCATCAAAGCGGTAACGGACGGAATGGTAGTGAGAGTCGCGCTGGCTGGCGAGACGGAGGGGTCATGAAAGGGTCTGACGAATGAGAAAAGCAGTTGCCTGGTTTGCTGAGAACCATGTCGCCGCCAACCTGTTGATGATATTTCTTTTGTTAGCGGGAGCCCTCACCGGCTTGACCATGAAGCTTGAGATTTTTCCCGAGACAGCACTCGACCGAATCAATATTTCCATGGTTTATGCCGGTGCTTCACCCGCTGAAGTGGAGGAAGCCGTCATTCGGCGGGTGGAGGAAAGCGTGGCGGGTCTAGCCGGCATTAAGCGGATCGATTCCGTCGCCCGGGAAGGATTCGGTACGGTAACCCTGGAGGTCATGAAAGGCTGGGATTTAAAAAAGCTGTTGGACGAAGTCAAAGCCGAGGTGGATCGTATCAGCACTTTCCCGGAAGAGGCTGAGGATCCGATTGTGCGTGAAGTCACTCGCCGCAGCCGGGTCATTTATGTGGCGGTTTACGGCGATGCGCCTGAAAAGACCATCAAGCATCTGACCGAAAAAGTCAAAGACGACCTTACCAATCTGCCCGGTATTACCCTGGCTGAACTGCTGGGCGTGCGCAAAGGTGAAATCCTCATTGAAGTTTCCGAGGAATCCCTCCGCCGTTACGGACTGACCTTGGGACGGGTGGCACAAATCGTGCAAAATGCGAGTCTCGATTTGCCTGCCGGCAGTGTCAAAACCGCAGGCGGCGAGATACTGCTCAGAACCAAAGGTCGTCGCTATTCAACCGAAGACTATTTGGATATCGCCGTGATTACCCGTGCTGACGGGAGTATAGTTACATTGGGTCAGATGGCCATATTGAAAGATGGGTTTGAGGATGTCGATCTCTTCGCACGGTTTCAGGGTAAACCTGCCGGCATGATCCAGGTGTATCGGGTGGCGGATCAAAATGCGCTTTCGGTGGCGGCAACGGTCAAAAAATATATTAGTGAGACCCGCCCCGACCTTCCCGCAGGCATCGACATCGCCTCTTTTTCAGATCGATCAAGAATTCTCAACAGCCGTCTCAACCTGTTGTTGAAAAATATGGGCATCGGATTGGTCCTGGTGATTATTTTACTGGGACTTCTCATGAATATCAGGCTTGCTTTCTGGGTGACCCTTGGAATTCCGATATCTTTCATGGCCGGAATGATGTTTCTGCCCCAATTCGATGTGTCCATTAACATGATATCCCTTTTTGCTTATATCATGGTGCTGGGAATTGTGGTGGATGATGCCATCATTATCGGGGAGAATATCTTTCGTCAAAGCGAAGAAGGAGCGGCACCGCTTGAAAGTGCCGTGGAGGGTGCGCTTGAGGTGGGTCGACCGGTGATTTTTTCGGTTCTGACCACCGTCGTGGCTTTCTGGCCGCTTCTTTTGGGGGGCGGCTTTATGGGCAAGATGATGCGCAATATTCCGATCGTCATTATTCTGGTTTTACTCGGTTCTCTGGTGGAGTCTCTCTTCATCTTGCCGGCCCACATGGCGCGAAGTAAAGGCCTTGTCAATTCACGCGGTCCGGGAAAAAAAAGAATAAAGATTTCCGCCCGGTGTTTAACCTGGATCATTCAAAAGCCGTATGCCCGCTTGCTCGATTTTTGCCTGCACTGGCGGTATGCGACTTTGGCATCAGGTGTGGCCGTGCTGATGCTGGCCCTGGGGATATACCAGGCGGGATGGATCAAGTTCACGTTTTTCCCAAAAGTTGAAGGGGATACCCTGCGCTGCCTGGTGACCATGCCGGCCGGGACGCCCGTTGAGCGGACAGAGGAGATTGTCACGCATCTGGAACGAACCGCAAGAGAAACCCTTAAAATGATGGACAAAGGTCGTCCCGCAGGGGCGCCGCCGCTTTTTGAATACAGTGTAGGTTTGATCGGTTTTCAGATGAGCCGGCGGGGGGGCGCAAACAGCAGCGGCAGCCACCTGGCGCAAATATGGATCCAGCTCATAGAAGGCGAAAAGCGCGATATCGGCGCCATGCGTTTGACCCGGATGTGGCGAAAAAAGGTGGGCCGCAGTATACCGGATGCCGAATCGATTGTCTACCGCAGTGAGCTGCACAGCGCCGGAAACGCCATCGAAATCAATCTCTCTTCAGATGCCCATGATACGCTTTTGACGGCGGCCGAAGATCTCAAAAATGAGCTAAAAACATATCCCGGTGTCTTTGATATAGAAGATAGTTTTTTACCCGGAAAAAGGGAGATGCAGCTTAAGCTCAAACCGGCCGCACACAGTCTAGGACTCACCTTGAGCGATCTTGCCCTACAGGTGCGTCACGCCTTTTACGGCGCAGAAGCGCTGCGTTTACAACGCAATAAGGATGAGGTCAAGGTTCTTGTGCGTTATCCCGAATCTGAGCGAAGATCTCTGGGCTATGTAGAAGAAATGCGGATTCGAACGGCGGACGGTCATGAAGTCCCTTTCAGTCAGGTTGCTCAAGTCGATATGGTACAGGGGTATGTGTCCATCGAAAGAGCCCAGCGCAAGCGGGTTATCAAGGTGACGGCTGATGTGGACGAGTCCGTGGCTAACGCCAATGAGGTGCGCATCACACTTGAGAATCGTTTTTTGCGACAATTGAAAAGCCGATATCCGGAACTCAGGTATTCAGTCGAAGGAGAAGGCAAAGAGCAAAAAGAATCCATGGGGGATGTCTACCGCGGTTTTGCCATTGCGCTTTTCGGCATATACGCCTTGCTGGCGATCCCGTTTAAATCTTTTACACAACCCTTTATCGTGATGGCGGCCATTCCGTTCGGTTTTTTGGGTGCCTTTGTGGGGCATTTAATAATGGGACTGAACATCAGTTTTTTAAGCCTGTTCGGTATGGTGGGGCTTGCCGGAGTCGTCGTCAATGATTCGTTGGTATTGATCGACGCCACCAACCGGATGCGCGATCATACGGCAAACGCGCATGCTGCCGTAACCGCGGCGGGGAAGCTGCGTTTTCGCGCCATTGTGCTCACTTCGTTGACCACATTTGCCGGACTCATACCGATAATTCTGGAGAAAAGCATTCAGGCCAAATTCCTCATTCCCATGGCTGTCAGTTTAGGATTCGGAGTCCTCTTCGCGACCGGGGTCACACTCATCTTAATTCCCTGTGGCTACTTGATCCTAAACGATATTCAATCCCTTTTCAAAACAGATAGAATGAGAGTGAGACCGCCAATAAGAGATTAAAATGTTTTGGTCACTGAAATTTGGAAATTTGATATTATTTGTAATTTGAGTGTTGTGATTTGTGATTTTAATGTATTAGGGACAGCGTGGAGGAAGCGATGGACAAGTCGTCTTTAACTATTGCCGTTGTCGGGGGAGGGTCACGGTGTTGTTTTTTAATGGAATTAATCGATAATCAGACCTTCCCGCTCACCAATCCCATAATTGTAGGCGTTGCCGATCTTAAAGATGATGCCCCCGGAATCGTCAGGGCCAAAGAAGCGGGTATTTTTGTGACGAGCGATTATAATGATTTTATTAAGCGCGATGACATTGATTTGATTATTGAATTGACCGGGAGTTTAGATGTTTACAACGACATTTTAAAAAAAAAGAAGCATACCGTCAGGGCCATCGCCCACACCACGGCGGTATTTTTTACGGAAATTTACCGCATTACCCAGACTCAAAAGGAAACCAATCAGAAGCTAAAGGAGACCCTGGCAAAGTATGACGTTCTTTTTAATGAGCTGATTCATGAAAATGTACTCGTGATCGATGCGGATTATAGGGTCATGGATATTAATGCGGCCTTGTTGGAAAGAATAAATATGACGCGCGAAGAGGCGATCGGCCGGAGCTGTTATGAACTTATTAATCACCAGGAAACTCCCTGTTGCTTAGATGATCTGGAATGCCCGTTTAAAACGGCGCGAGAGACAGGTAAACCTTCACGGGTAACCCATGTTTACAGGGGCGAGGATAAAAAGGAGACTTATCTGGCCGTTTCATGCTACCCGCTGGTACAAAAAACGGAGATTGTCGGGGCGGTTAATATATCACGAGATATTACCCAAGAGATCAATATGCAGAAAATCATGATGCAGCAGGAAAAGCTGGTTTCTATTGGCCGTCTTTCGGCCGGGGTCGCGCATGAGATCAATAATCCGCTGACCACCGTATTGACTACGGCCATACTGGTTCAAGAGGATATGGTCAAAGACGATCCCCTCTACCAGGATCTCGAAACGATTGCCAACGAAACCCTGCGTTGCCGGAAAATTGTCAAAAGCCTACTCGATTTTGCGCGGCAGAGCCCGCCCGCAAAAAACCTGCATGACGTCAATGCCATCGTTAGTGAGAGTTTTTTGCTCACCAAAAAACAGGCGGCGTTTAATAATGTTGAACTTGAGATGAATCTTGCCGAAAATCTGCCGCAAATTTATCTGGACAAAGACCAAATCCAACAGGCGGTGATGAATTTGACTTTAAACGCCATCGAAGCCACCAGTTCCCGCGGAAAAGTGATCGTTGAAACGCGCAATAAGTCAGAGCAAAAAAAGATTGAAGTATCGGTCTGGGATAACGGCATCGGAATTGTCAGCGAAAATTTGAGTAAAATATTTGACCCCTTTTTTACAACCAAAGAGAAAGGCACCGGTTTAGGATTGGCGATTACGCACGGCACCATAGAACAACACGGCGGAACTATCGAGGCGAGGAGCACAATCGGTAAAGGGACTGAATTTATCGTACATCTTCCGATAATCCAAGGAGACGTAAGTGCCAGATGAACATTCGCTCCAGATCCTGATCATCGATGATGAAGAGAGTATTTGCAGAAATTGCGCCAAGATACTGTCCCGGCCGGATTATACCATTGATTATCTGCTGAGCGGATATGATGCGCTTAAACGGCTGGAGGAGAAATCCTATGATCTCATTATCACGGATTTAAAAATGAGCTCCATAGGCGGTATGGAAGTCTTCCGGCGCGTGAAAGCGAAGTACCCTGACACGCTGGTGATCATAATAACCGGTTATGCCAGTGTTTCATCGGCTGTGGAAGTCATGAAAATGGGCGCCTTTGATTATCTTCCCAAACCGTTTACCCCCAATGAGCTGCGCTCTGTCGTCGAACTGGCGCTTGAAGAGAGAAAGCGGCGTTTACAAAATGAGCGGCTGAAAAAAGACCGCCAGCGCACGAAAGCTCCCACACACCAACTGGTCGGAGCCAGTGCCAAAATAAAAAAAGTAATTTCAATGGTACAGAAGGTCGCACCGACCGATTCGACCGTTTTTATTTACGGCGAAAGCGGCACCGGGAAAGAGCTGATTGCCAGGGCCGTACATGCCAACAGCCAGCGCAAAGACAAGGTCTTTTTTGCCATAGATTGTGGGAATTTGTCAGGCAATCTACTCGAAAGCGAGCTCTTTGGCTATGCCAAAGGGGCTTTTACCGGCGCTGAAAAAAATAAAGACGGAATTTTACGGCTGGCACACAAAGGAACCATATTTCTGGATGAGATTAGTAATATCAGTTTGGAGATCCAGGGAAAGCTGCTTCGCTTTTTAGAATCGCGTGAATTTTTTCCTCTCGGCGGTTCAACGCCCCAAAAAGTGGATGTCAGATTCATTTTCGCCACCAACCGAAATTTAAAGGAAATGGTGGCCGACGGCTCTTTTCGGGCAGATTTTTATTATCGCATATTTGTCTATCCGATTGATCTGCCGTCTTTAAGCGAACGGAAGCGGGATATTTTACCGATTGCGTATCATTTCGTGAACCAGTTCAACCAGCGCATGGGCAAGGCGGTTTCCGGGTTTGACAAGGACGCGGCCTGCCGGCTGACCGAGTATGATTGGCCGGGGAATGTAAGACAGCTCCGAAATGTCGTGGAAAGAGCCGTGATACTGAGCGAAAGTGAACAAATCACGCTCAAGGAAATCCCATTTTTAGGCGATATCAGCGATATTGAGGAATTGATCGAGAATGTTCCGCGAACCAATTCGGAATTGAAGCAGATTAAAAAAGAAATCCGGCAGAAAGCGGTGGTGAAGGTCGAAAGAAATTTTCTTTTACATGCGTTGTCCCAAAATGATTGGAATATTACCCGGGCCGCCCGTAAGACCGGAATGCAACGAACCAATTTTCAGAAACTTCTGACCAAACACGGCATCAAAATACCCGAATTGAAACAAATCCCGTAATAATATGTGCACCCGCAGGGCAGTCCGATAACCGCGCCATACATCGTATATTTTTTTTATACGGCACCTTTCCCGAGTCAACTTTTCCTCTAAACCCATACAAAACGATCTCTTAGCGGAGACTCTGATAAACCAAATAGTGTATATATTTTATATACACTATTTGGTCTGGGCATTGGCTCATTAATGGTATATCCAATGTATTTTCAATGTGTTGCAAATATCGTAGATGTTGGCACGACACATGCACTGATAAACACTGGCGAGCGAAGACAGATTAACCGTAACAAGACCCCCAAAGGAGAAAATAATGAGCCCGACAGCCAAAATCATGGTGGTGGATGATGAAAAACAGATTTGTCACAATGCTGAAAAAATTCTATCCAAATACGATTTTGAGGTCACTTATGCTTTAAGTGCCAAAGAAGCGATTAAAAAAATGGCCGAGGAGCCGTACGCGCTGCTTATCACCGATATTTTAATGCCGGAGATGGATGGCCTGGAGCTGTTGGAATACGTCAAAAAGGAATGGCCGCAGACAAAGACGATTATGATGACGGCCTTTGCTTCGATCGATAGTGCGGTCAAGGCCATTCAAATGGGAGCCCTGGATTACATCCCCAAACCGTTTACGCCGAATGAGTTAAGATCAACGGTCAAACAGGTTATGGGGGGGGAAATCATCGAATTTCCCAAAACGGCCAGCGCAGAACAAAATGGCCATGCCATCGATGTGGATATCCCCTTTGACCGAAAAGAGGTGGCGAAATACACGGGTGAAGATTACGTCGACCGTCTGACGTCAAGCGATATACCGCAAGTCGAGACCCAGTCTGAGAAGCCCCCGGAAAATTACTGTGAAATGGGTGCGCGGGTGTGTGATATTTATAAAAAACTAGGCGATACCTGCAAGGGGGGAATCAAAAAGAACGAATGCCCCCAAAAAACAGCCCAGAAGCGTAAGAAAGGGGCCAAAGCCAAAGAGGGTGACCCCCAAAAGCTGATTGGAATTGACCTTCCTTTCAACTACCAGGAGGTGAAAGCGGTCACGGGGCCGGAATATATTCGGAACTTACATCACGAAGGGGTAGCGTTTTTGCCTTATGAGGAGTTGAAGAAAAATGTCGCCCAAATGCTGAGAAAGGAACAAGAAGACGTGCGGTCGGAATCGGACCAAGTGCCGGGGTCGGCGGCCGGGGAGATCCTGATAATTGACGACGAGGTGGCGGTGAGCAACAATATCCGCAAAATACTCCTAAAATCGGAGCCGGATATCGATCAGGCAATTACCAAAAAGGAGGCCCTGGACCACATTGGTGCGAAGTCGTACAAATTGGTCGTGCTCGACTTGCGTATTCCCGGCGTCAAAGGACTGGAGCTGTTAGAGCGAATACGAAATGAACAACCGGAAGCAAAGGTCGTCATCGTTACGGGCTACGCCAGCATCGAAAGCGCGGTTGAGGCGACCCGTTTGGGGGCCAATGCCTATCTCCCCAAACCGTTTACACCCCAAGAACTCCGCGATGTGACCCAGGAGGTCTTGCAGAAAGCGGCTTAAATCACAACTACTAGCTAGTAAATGCCTCTAACTGCGCCAAAATATCGGCATCACTGAAGCCCTTAAGGGATGCGGCGCCGGAACGGCAGGAGGCTGCACACAAACCGCAGCCTTTACAGACCGCTTCGTTTACGACGGCTTTATCGTCCGGGCTTATTTCAACGGCCTGGTATGGACATACCTCAGCGCAAACCCGGCAGCCGGTGCACTTGAAGGCATCGGTTTCAGCCACCAGGCCACCGACCTTCAACTTCGATTTACATAATATGGCTGCGGCACGGGCGACGGCCGCCTGGGCCTGAATGATCGATTCGTCAATGGGCTTTGGGCCGTGGGCGAGCCCGCAGACAAAGACACCATCGGTGGCAAAATCGACCGGCCTTAACTTGACATGCGCTTCCACAAAAAAGCCGTCCTGGTTCAAGGGAACCTTGAATTTTTTCGAAAGCTCGGATTCTTGCGGTGAAACAATCGCACTTGCCAGAATCAGCAAGTCCGGGTGAAGCGTCAGTTTTTGGTTGAGGACGGCATCCGTAAATATAATTTCGATATTTCCCTGATTTTCTCCTGCCGTCAGCCCCTTTTGCAGATCAAAGCGGATAAAATGAATTCCACGGTCGCGGGCCTGGCGATACAGATTTTCACGCAGGCCGTAGGTTCTTATGTCGCGGTACAGGATAAAGACTTCCATATCCGGATTTCGTTCAAGAAGCTCCATCGCCCCCCTAACCGAATGGGTACAGCAAACCTTGGAACAATAGGGTCTTTCCGGAATTCGTGAACCGACACACTGGACAAATACGGCCGTCCGGGCCTGGGCAATTTGCGCATCGGCAGTACGGAGTTTGCGATCAAATTCGAGACCCGTCATCACGCCTGCATTCTGGCCGTAAAGATATTCTGCGGGTTTCAGCTCCGAGGCACCCGTGGCAATAATTGCGGCCCCATGTTCGATTAGCTTTGTTTCCCCCTCTGTGTGAATCGAAGTCTTAAAGCGACCGATCGAACCTTCGACCTGCAGTACTTCAGATTGGAGATAAATATTAAGGCTTTCCTCCGACTTTACCTCCTGGATTAACCGATCCAGGTACTGCGAAACATCTTCGCCTTTCCAGGTCGACAGCAGGCGGGTCGCCTGTCCGCCCAGGGCATTCGTTTTTTCGACAAGGTGCGTCGCGAACCCCTGGCGCGCCAGATCCCTGGCGGCCGTCATGCCGGCCACCCCGCCTCCGATGATCAGTGCCTCCTGGTTAATCGTGATCTCCTGCTCTGTTAAAGGCACCAGCTGAGCCACCTTGGCCACAGAGAGGCGAACAAGATCCTTGGATTTTTCGGTTGCCGATTCGGGTACATCCGCATGAACCCAGGAGCAATGATTTCGAATGTTGGCCATATCGATGAGATATTTATTGAGACCGGCGTTTACGGCGGTTTCACGGAAAATAGGCTCGTGGGTCCGGGGCGTGCAGGCGGCGATAACAACCCGGTTCAGATGGTGGGTCTTGATCGCCTGGCCGAGGAGCTCTTGCGCGTCCTGGGAACAGGCAAAAAGCTGGTCGGTGACATAAACCACATAGGGCAGCGACCTGGCATATTCGACGACTGATGCAATTTTCACGACACCGGCGATATTTGTGCCGCAATTACAAACGAATACACCGATGCGCGGGGCCGTGCCGCGCAGGTCCGTCTCAAGCGGAAGTTCTCGGGTTTTGCTGGAAGACCAGCGGGCTTTTTGCAAACTCCTGGCAGCCTCGGCCGCCGTGGCGCTGGCACCAATAACCGAGGAAGGGATATCCTGGGGGGCCTGGGAGGCACCGCAGACCAGTACGCCGGCACGGGAGGTCTGGACCGGGTTGAAACTATCCGTAACCGGGAAGCCGTCATCATCAACGTTGACCTGCAGCAGCCGGGCAAGATCTGAAGTGTCTTTGGAAATGCACATCCCCACCGACAAAACAACGATATCGAACGGTTCTATTTTTCTTAGTCCGGACTCATCGATATAGGCAAGGTTGATCAATTCGGAATTATTTTCCGGAGTTAAGGTTGAAATTCGCGATTTGACAAACCGGACCCCGGAGCGGTCGCGCGCGGCATTGAAATAATTTTCGAAGTCCTTACCGTGAGTTCGCATATCGATATAAAAAATGGCGGCATCCAGGCCCGGGACATGATCCTTGGCCATTACCGCTTCTTTGACCGCATAGGTACAACAGACCGAAGAACAGTATTTCCGGGCGCCGGCATGGACATCTCGAGATCCCACACATTGCAGCCAGGCGATTTTTGCCGGGGGCTTTTTATCAGAAGGCCGCAGCACATGCCCCTGGGTGGGGCCGGAGGCACTGAGCATTCGTTCAAACTCAAGGCTGGTCACAATGTTGGGATGGCGGGTGTATCCGTAGGTGTCGTAGACGGCCGGATCGTAAGGTTCAAAACCGGAAGCCATGATAATCGAACCGACATCGAGTTCGACTATTTCGTCTTGCTGAGAGTGATCGATAGCACTGACAGCACAAAATTCGGTACAAATGCGGCAGCCCCCGGATTTGAAATGGACGCAGCGCTCCCGGTCAATGGCCGGGATGTTTGGGATGGCCTGCGCATAGGGCACATAGATGGGTTTACGGTGAGCAAGCCCCTGTTCGTACTCAGAAGGAATTTCTTTCAAGGGTTGTTTGGAAATCCAGGCATCGATATCCTCGGGTTTGATATGGCCGGTGGGGCAGACAAAGGCACAAGCTCCGCAACCGATGCAGGCATCGGTTTGGACGTGAAAAGGCGTATCGATTTTAAGGTCCATCCCGCGTCCGGCCAGTTGGATGGCATTGGCGCCCATCTTTTCGCAGACCCGGGTACAAAGACCGCAAAGGATACAATCGTTTTCTTCCAGCTTGAATCGCGGTTTAGAGATGCCGTATTTTGAAGCCAGATCGTTGATGATCGGCACATTCGGACAACGGGTCAGGAGCAGTTCTACAATAAGCTTGCGTCCCTGATGGACAGCATCCGAGTCCGTTTGGACGGCCATTCCATCCCAAATGGGATAATTGCAGGCGGTCACAAAGCGGGACCGGCGTCCATCGAAGAGCTCGACGGTGCACAGCCGGCACATACCGGCCGGCTCCAGGGCCTGATGATGGCACAGGGTCGGGATTTCCACACCGTATTTTCGGGCGACCTGAAGAATATACTCCCCTTCTTCACCTTGAACCCTTTTATCGTTCAGTTTAAATTCAATCATGCAGGTATCCTTTTGGTCGATCGATCGAAATCGACACAAAACGCGCAAAAAGGCTAGCAAATGCGGATGGCATCGAATTTACATCTCTCATAACAGATTCCGCATTTGATGCATTTTTCTTGATTCAACACGTGAGGCGTTTTCTTTTCGCCGCTGATCGCTTTTTCGGGACATTTCAGGGCACACAATCGGCACCCGGTGCAGGCGGCCGCATCGATTTCATAGTGGAAAAGCGGTTTGCAAACACCGGCCGGGCATTTCTTGTCTTGAATATGCGCTTCATATTCATCACGAAAATAAAGGAGTGTAGTCAAAACCGGATTGGGGGCCGAGGTTCCCAATCCGCAGAGAGAAAATTTTTGGACCATCATGCCCAGATCTTCCAGGAGTTCGATGTTCCCGGCCCGGCCTTCACCGGTGCAGATATCGGTCAAAATAGCCAACATCTGTTTGATTCCTTCGCGGCAGGGCACACATTGGCCGCACGATTCTTCTTTTAAAAAATCGAGGAAATAGCGGGCAAGGTCGACCATGCAGGTATCTTGATCCATAACGATCATGCCGCCGGAACCCATCATGGACCCCACCCGCGCCAGTTCATCAAAATCGACGCCCAAATCCAAAAATTGCTTGGGGATGCACCCGCCGGAGGGTCCTCCCGTTTGAACCGCCTTGAATTTTTTGCGTTTGGGGATGCCGCCGCCGATATCATAGATAATTCTACGCAGGCTGGTTCCCATGGGGACTTCAACCAGCCCGGTATTGGCAACCTTTCCGACCAGAGAAAATATCTTCGTGCCTTTGCTTTTCTCGGTACCGATGGCGGCATACCATTTGGCGCCGTTATTGATGATCACGGGGACATTGGCCCAGGTTTCGACATTGTTCAAGGTTGAAGGATTCTGGTGAAAGCCCTTTTCCACCGTATGGATGTACTTGGCGCGCGGCCGGCCGGGCTTGCCTTCCAGAGAGGCCATGAGAGCGGTCGATTCCCCGCACACAAAAGCACCACCGCCACGGCTGATGTGCACATCAAAATCAAATCCGGAACCGAGAATGTTCGGCCCCAGAAGACCGAACTTTTCTGCGCTTATAAGGGCCGTGGTAAGATTTTTAACAGCCAGGGGGTATTCATGGCGCACATAGACGTAACCGCTATGGGAGCCGATGGCGATGGCGGCGATAATCATTCCTTCCAGAACGCTGTGCGGGTTGCCCTCCAAAAGGCTTCGATCCATATAGGCGCCGGGATCGCCTTCGTCGGCATTACAGATAATGTGTTTTTCGCCCTCCTGGCGACGACAGGTTTCCCATTTGATGCCGGCCGGAAAGCCACCGCCCCCGCGCCCCCGCAGACCTGATTGTTTTACTTCCGTAATAATCTCTTCGGGCTGCATACTGAAAAGCGCCTTCTCAAGGGCGGCGTAGCCTCCGACGGCGATATAGTCCTCTATGCGGGTCGGATCGATGCGCGCATTGTTACCCAGGATTATTCGCTGCTGAAGCTGGTAAAAAGGGATGTCTTTTTCGTGGATGATTTTCTGTTTGGCAACCGGGTCCTTAAAGACAAGGGCGTCGATTACTTCCCCTTTTTTAATTGTTTTTTCGACAATCTCCGGTATGTTTTCAGATTTAAGCCGGGAGTAAAAAATCCCTTCCGGATGAATCACCATGATCGGTCCTTTTTCACAGAACCCGTGACATCCGGAAAACTTGACCGTGACATCGTCCTGCAGGTTATGACGCTGCAGCTCGTCGCGCAGAGATTGGTGCACCGTTTCAGTTCCATAGGCCCCGCACCCGGAACCGCCGCAGAGCGAAACAATCTGTTTTGCATGTGAGGAAGCATCGGAGCGGAGTGAATTCCGAAATTGATTCAGATCCTCGCGACTCTCCAGTTTGGAGTGAATTTCAGCAGATATTGGTGTCATACGAATTTGATTGAGCTATTCTTTCAACTGGTTAACGACTTTTACCGCATTTAAGCGATCAAGGCCTCCATGGGTTTCCTGGTTTACCGTCAGTACCGGCCCGGACGCACAGCACCCGATACAGCGCACGGCCTGCAGAGTGAACTGGAGATCGTCCCGCGTTTGGCCTTCCTCAATTTCAAGTGTTTCTTCCAAGGCCTGCATGATTTTATCGGCTCCGCGAACATGGCAGGCGGTGCCGGTGCAGACGTTGACAATATATTTTCCCCGCGGCTCAAGACTTATGGTCTTATAAAAAGTGGAAACACTGTAAACAAGGCTTTCTCTGATTTTCAGCTTTTGTGCCAGATAGGGAATGATTTCAGGCGGAACAAAATGGTAAATTTCGCTGATGTCCTGAAGGATCATTAACAGGGATTCAGGATCGGAGTTATAGGCCAGGATGATTTCATCAATTTTTTGCCAGTCTGTTTTATGTTCAGCTTTCATCGCTCATCTCTTTTGAATTGAACCTCCCCGCAGCAAGCTACGGGGAATACGCTCGCTCTTGCGGTCCGAATCCATTTAGGCGGTTATCGCGGCCGGGGCGTTCGCCCGGTATACAACCGGACAATTTTCAACACAGGCGCCACATCCCGTACAGAGATCCATATTGACGCTACGGGCGCGTTTGCGGATTTTGACCTTAAAATTGCCCTGGCTCCCTTCAACGGATTCAAGATCCGCATAGGTAATCAGTTCGATGTTCATGTGCCGGCCGACCTCGACCAGAATCGGGGAAATAATTCACATGGCACAATCGTTGGTCGGAAAGGTTTTGTCCAGCTGCGACATAACCCCCCCGATGGCGGGTGATTTTTCGACAAGATAGACGTAAAATCCCGAATCAGCCAAGTCGAGGGCGGTTTTCATTCCACTGATACCCCCACCGACCACCAAAACGGCTCCGGTCTGCTTTTCAGTCATTGGGCCTCCCCTAATCGCTTTATATTGAACCTTTTTACTTAGCCATCTCTTAAAAAAATATCATCACGGTGAAACCAAATACGAGCGGATGCCGTTGATATCCAATTGATTGCATCCTAATCCCAGGGCCGCTTCATCGAGTCCAAATGCCAGGCCCAAAAGCTGGGGATATAGAATCGAGGGCAGGTTGCCGTTGGAGGCTGATACCTCCTGCTGCGCTGCCTGGACCGTATCAAATTGGATCTGGCAGTAAGTACAGGCCGTACATAAAAAGTCGGCCCCGGCCGTTTTGGCATCATTTATTTTTTTGTGCATTAAGGAAACCGACAGCGATGCGTTTTTTTCCAGTATTGGATTGCCGCAGCATTCCAGCCGCCGCGGCCAATTGACCGATTGCGCACCGGTCGCAGCCACAAGATCTTCAAACAGAGTGGGGTCTACCGGATTATCGTATTGCATGATATCCGCCGGCCTCAGGGCATGGCAGCCGTAATGGGGCGCGATTTTGAGTGCGCTGTAACGCTGACGGACCTGGTCTTTTAAGACCGGCAGTCCGATATCATGTGCCAGAAGCGGAAGCAGATGCTTTATTTCCACGCTTCCATCCCAAAACAGGTCTTCTTTTTTTAAAACAGCATTAATCTCATCCCGCATGCGTGCATTGGTTTTAATCCAATGATCGGCATGTTTCAGGCTGCCATAGCAGCACTTGCAGAGCGTGAGAATGTTTAAATTTTGCTGCCGGGCCAAAGCCAGATTGCGGGCGGCCGAAAGGAGGTAGGCCCCAAAGTGATGGTTGCGGTTCGGATAACCGCAGCAATTGAAGGTTATATCGACCAGCTCAACCGCTAAAGTTTTCAAAACCGCGCGGGAGGCGAGTTCGTAATGCTTCAACAGGGATGGTATCTTACAGCCTGAGAAAAGGGCCAGCTTCATTTTTGATGATCCTCAACGATGTTTGTTGAGCCGGCTGAACCCGATTTTCTGATGGTTGAGCCCATATTTTCAAACCGTTCGACCGCCATATTTTTCATTTCATATAAAATATCCGTGATTTGTACCCCTTGAGGGCAGCTTTCCTGGCACATGTAACACGTCGTGCAGTCCCAAATCATGCGCGAATCCAAAACCATATCTTTGAGACCAAGACCGAGGGCATGCATGATCTGGTGCGGCGCCAGGTCGAGTTCGGCCGCGGGTTTTTCGAAGACGGCAACCACCGGACAAACATTGGTGCAGGTCTGACAGCCGAAACAGCCTGAAAAGGTATGCGCCTGATCGGAAAGCTTCAACTGGTTTTTCAAAGTGAAATTGTCCCGGGTAAGGGTCAGGATTTGATCGGAGCTTTTTTGGGCTGATTTTTCAGCGGCCTGTTGTCTGGCACCCAGTTGGGGGCCGGGGTAGCCTTTAGCTGCCAAATCGGCTTTGGAAGCTTCCCACAGGTCCTGTAAGTCGATTCCGGCCGGGCAAAGATCCGTACAGCGGTGGCAGCCGGTGCAGATGAAGCTTCCCGCAGAAAGCAATTGGAGCTTTTGGGGTTCCAGGTTTTTCCCCTTGGTCAACTCGGTTATCGAAAGGAGTTTTTCGGAGGGTAAGATATCCTGATTGGGAATCAATTCCAATATCGGGGAAACGCTGCAGTAAAGGCTGCATGTCCCGCAATGGGTACAGGCATCCAGCGCCAGTGCTCGCCTGGTAGCTATGTTGGCCGGGTTGGAAATAGGGTCTATTGCGGCCCGACTGACCAAAAGGCTGACAGTACTGGAAATAATGTGGAAAAAGCGGCTGAACGGCAGATATGCCAATCCGATAAAGCAGGCCATAAAATGGATATACCACAGCCATACCGGCGCACCGAAACGTTCTAACAAATCGACTGCCGGCTTAAGCGGTTTTGACAGCGGATAAGAAATAAATGCCGAACGAGGCGTGGAGTGACACTCCATACAGCTTTCTTCATGTATTTCAAGGCCTTGTTCAATCAGGTCTGAATCTTGATGACCGCTGAATTCGCTGAAAGCGACCCCGTAATTCCGGGCCCAATACGCTTTTAGGGGTTCGATTTCCTCTGGATCATCCGAACCGAGATAATCCTCAACCATGCCATTAAAAAGGGAGGGTGAGATAATTTGGACGCTGTCGAGCAGAAACCCGGAAAAGAAAATGATCGCTAAAATCGTGATGGCCGCCCAATCGGTTCGGTTGGTGGTGCGGCGAAGTCCTTTGATGGTCAGGCGCCGGTAGATGGCGATGGCGATTCCCGCAAGAACAAGCACCCCAAAAAGATTTCTTAAAAAGAAATAGGGATTTAAGGTAGAAACATAATTCGGAAACAAGGCCAGTGTGACTGTTTCATCCAGGGCATGCATTAAGAGCAGATACACAAACCCCACCAAAATGCACAAATGCATGATTCCCCGCAGCGGATCTTCACGCAACACTTTGATTTGAAGGAAGATATCCAGAATGAGGGCTTTGAGGAGCAGCGGCAATCGGCGACTAAACAAGATTGTTGCGATGGCCTTAGAGGCCGCCGCAATTCTCTTGAGGAGGGATAAACCTTTCGCTTCCGGTCCGATCTCAATTTTGAACCATCGCAGGATGCGAAAAATCACCCCGCCAAGGGCGATAAGCAGTGATAAATAGAGTGCAACTGTAAAAAACATTATTTTTCCATCTGAATCGGTGCTGCGCCGTTACCATTATTGCTTATGGGTCCGTTGATCGAACAAACTCAGGCAAAAACAAAACCGACGCAACAATATCAAATAATATGAAACGGGAAACAGACTGAATAATTCAAAACCTAATCGCGGGTCAAGGGAAAAATCATCATAAACAGGGCCGGCGGGTGGAAATCTATAAACATCGGATCCCCGATGGAATAGATGGAAAGAGCAAGTTGGTTGATTTTTGAAGTCCGGTGATATAGGAAATATTCTTCAAATTGGTTATGCTCTTAAGAAAATACAAAATTTGATGATCTCGTAAAAATCGCGAATTCAACTATAGATGGAATTTTTTACGACGCCATCAAAATATCCGGAAAGAAAAATGATCAGCATCATCACGGGTGTCCACAACCAGCTGGCAGCCAACACGTTATTTCTTGAATCTATTCGGAAATATACCCAAAATCGGTATGAGCTGATCGTGATCGATAATGCTTCAAACGATGGGAGCGGGGACTATTTTGAAAAAAATGGGGCGATGGTGATTCGAAATAATGATAACTATTCTTATCCTTATTGCCAAAACCAGGGAATTAAGGCGGCGCAATACAGCGTGCTTGCATTTCTTAATAACGACATCATCGTTTCCACAAACTGGGACCAGCGCCTTATCGATTCCATGGAAAAAAACGAATTGGAAGTAATTACCTGCTGTGGAATCGAGAATCTGGAAAACCCGACTCAAACCCGCCGTTTCAAACGAAAATGGAAAACAATCAAATATGCTCTCGGCATTTTGGGCTTTAATCGGATTTCATTAAAATTCATGCACAAAGCGATGTACGGCAACTGGGACAAGTTTGTAGCGAAAAGATATCGAAAATTCAGGCATCAAATCAAAGAAGGGTTTGTTGGAAATACCGTTATGATGCGACGCAGCGTAATCGAAAAAATCGGTCTCTGGGATGAACGCATTCTGGGTGCGGATTTCGATCTTTACCTGAGAACCAAAAAAAGACATCTCGACCGGGGCGATGTCCGGCCGGTTCATATTGCACTGGATGTTTTTAACCACCATTACATCCGACTCACCCTCAAATCTCAATATCCCCGCTATAAAGACATCGATATCCTGATCCCTCTGGAAGAAAAATGGGGTCCGCAGGAACTTGACTGGTTGCCTGAATATGATTGACTCACAAACCGCTTTTCCATTGACACCCCAAAGCGTTTCATCATAATCTCAGATCACACCTGCGAACCCCTCAAGAACTTATCAAGTAAAAACCATGAAAGTCAGCGGCTTTACTTTTATTCGTAACGGGACACTTCTGGGATACCCCTATATCGAAAGTTTGCGTTCTCTGCTACCGGTCTGCGACGAGGTGTTCGTGGCCGTGGGTGCAAGTGAAGACGATACCTTGGCGCGTGTCAAAGCCATCGGGGACCCCAAATTGCAGGTGATCGAAACGGCCTGGAACGAATCCATGCAGGATCGCGGTTATGTATATGCCCAGCAAAAAATGATCGCTCATTTTAACTGCCGCGGGGACTGGGCATTCTACCTGGAAGGGGATGAGGTATTACACCAAAAGGATATCCCTCATATCAGAAATGTTTTACAGACGCATGCAGCAAACCCCAAAATTGAAGCACTGGTGTTTGATTATTATCATTTTTACGGTACGCCCCAAACACTGGCCGTCAGTCCCGGTTGGTATCGGCGTGCGCCGCGGGTAATTCGCAACACGATTCGCAGTTATGCCCCCGATGGCCTCTTTTTTGTCGTTATGGATAAGAATAAAAAGGGACGCTATCCGAAGGCCGCTCTGGCCGGCGTGCCGATTTATCACTATGGGCATGTGCGCAGGGTTTCAGACATGAGGTTAAAAATACAGAAAATCAGCCGATATTGGGGGCATGCGCCGCCTGACTTTGACGGATACGGAGACATAGACCCTCAAGCCCTGGGATCTTTTGAAGGCAATCATCCTGAAATAATGCAGCAATGGCTGGCCGAGAATACGCAACAACGCCTGAGCCTCAATCCGGATTACAAACCCACCCACCGTGAACGTCGCCATCGGTGGATGATGCATCTGGAACGGTTGTTTGGATGGGAACTGAGTAAAAAACATTATCAATTGATTCGTTCCCGGAAGACAGACGCCTAAATGCGTCCAAATCCATTCGTTTAACTCATTTTCTGCGCCCTGACCATGTCATCTGAGACGCTAAAAATCTGGACTTCAATTGGAATGATCGGCCTTCAGATCGTTTGTGTTACGCTTGGGGCGGGTTCCGGACACGGGGGTGAAAGCGCCGATGGCTGCCGGCAGGTGCAATCCACGGTTTCCTGCAGCAAAGCGGTAGCGGAAACCGGCTCCAGTTGCTGGTATTATGCCGATTTGACTGCGAAGCCAAGGGGGGTTGCGCTGGTCCTGCACGGGCTTAATTTGCGTCCGGCGAAGATGAGATCGATTATCGATGAACTCACAGCGGTCCAAATCGACGCTTTGAAGGTGTCGTATTATGGACACGGGCAAAACTATCCCCGGACCGGAAAGCTGGATGCCAAAGAATCCCGCCTGGAAGCTTTGAAGGGCGTATCCTATCAACTATGGAATCAGGAAACCTATCAGGCCTATTGCCTGGCGCGCAGGAGGAGTGATCATTTTGGGGTGCCCTTGTTTTTGGTGGGTTATTCGCTGGGCGGCCTGTTGGGGCCCGACCTGTTTGTTTCCAGAGACGATGTCCGCTTTGAGCGGATGGTTCTTTTTGCCCCGGCCCTGGATTTGAGAGCCATTCTTTATGCCGGAAAAATCCTCTCATGGTTTCCCAGGCTCATAATTCCGAGTTTGGCTTCCAATTCTTATCGCGAGCACAGCGGGCTTCCCATTGCTGCCTACAAGGCCTTATTTGCAGCCTTGCAGCATTTTAAAAACAATCTTACGCTAAAGCTCAATGTTCCAACGCTGGTTTTCATCGACCGGCAGGACGAACTGGTGTCATACAAGGGGTTAATGCAGTTCGCCAGACAGCATCAACTGGATGGCTGGTCATTTCACCGCATAGAAAAGGGAAACATCGGCCTAAAAGAGAGCATGCATCATCTCCTTATCGATCCGGGATCGGTGGGAGTCGATATATGGAGAAAAATAAAACAGGCCCTGATTCAACATCTTGTTCCCTGATACGGCCGCAAACTGAAATGCGATTCAAACTGATTCCCATTCAAATCAGCTTTATTCTGGTTTTGGCCACAACCTTTAGCGGTTGTGATACAACCCGATATTACGCTCAAGCGATCCAGGGACAACTCAGCCTTATATCCAAACGCAAACCGATTCATAAACTTTTGATGGCGCCCCATATCCCGCCCGGGCTCAAAGCACGGTTTAAAACGATCCGGGAGATCAGGGATTTTGCTCAAAATCAACTTCATTTGACGGTCGACGGCAACTATCGGGACTATGTGGAGCTTAACCGTCCTTATGTCGTCTGGGCTGTCTATGCCGCGCCGGAGTTCTCATTAGCTCCCCATACCTGGTGCTATCCCCTTGTGGGATGTTTGTCATACCGGAGCTATTTTTCAGAAGACAGGGCGGACCGCTATGCGGTTGGGTTAAGGGATGAGGGGTACGATGCTTATGTTCAAGGTATCGCCGCCTATTCCACCCTGGGCTGGTTTGACGACCCGATCCTGAGCAGCTTTGTCGATTATTCCGATACGGATCTGGCGGCCCTGATCTTCCACGAACTGGCACACGGCCTTTTATATGTTTCAGGTGATACCACCTTCAACGAGAGCTTTGCCACTGCCGTTGAACAGGAAGGGATCCGGCGCTGGATGCTTACCAGACAGACGCCTGAAGCCTATGGCAATTATATGAAGCGACATGGCCGGTATCAGCAGTTTGTAGGTTTGATCATGCAGTATCGTAAAAAACTGGCAACATTGTATAAAAGAAGCCTGTCACCGAAAGATATGCGCCCAATTAAGGCCATGATCATCGAGCGTCTGAGGAAAGCCTATCAAAAACGTAAAAAAGAATGGGACGGATATGCCGGATACGATAATTGGTTCAATCGGCCTGTAAACAATGCCCAAATAAATACCGTATCAACCTATCATGCCCTGGTACCGGGTTTTCTTAATTTGCTTCAAACGACAGGCGGAAATCTTGAGCATTTTTACCAAAGATGTAAACAACTGGCCCAAGAGCCGCTGAAGGCAAGACACCGCCACTTGCAAAAGCAATCACCACCAGGTTAATCCATGACTGAAGATATTAGAGATAAAGCGTTCATCCGCCATGAAGATATTGTCGATCTAAACTTTATTTCCAATCGCAGAAGGTATGTATTTAGAAGGCATTATCGGCAAGGATTGCGTTCTCATATCATCGAAGTCCTGGATCCTGCCCATGTTGAAGCGGAAAGCAAGGGATTTCTGCAAAACGGAATCAAATGGTATCCAAAGGCCATACCGCTGAAAATGCTGCGAATCTTTAGAATAAGATTTTCGCTAGTCGAGGAAATATTTGACGAAACAAGGAAGTTGAGAATCGTTGAACAATATCTGGGACCGAAATTCCTGGCGGTCTCAAGCGAATTTATCGTTGACTATGTTCGGCCTGATAAACATGATTTTATTCTCTGCGGTCTTCAGGAGTTTGTACACGGTCAAGGGCTGGATCCCTGGCACTCTTTTAATGAAATCGAACTAAGAGACCTAATCCTTGGTTCAAATAATTTGCCCAATAAGGAAACCGAAAAGACGATTGAATCGATCATTGGCAGCATTCAAAGAAATGCGGTAAAATTCATCGACGGAATTAAAAGGATGGTTTTGGAAACGCATTACGTGCCTGATCTGGCCGGCGTGAGAAATATCCTTCTGACCCCTTCCGGCGGTATTAAGCTTGTAGATATCAATAACATTTCAAAAATAATTTTCGGATCACAAATCAAGGTTGACGACAAAGGATATCCGGTCTGCGATAAATCCATTGAAGCATTGGCCCGGCTGGAGCAAAATCTGTTGAACCGGCCTATCGATATGAGAGAGAAAATTTACAACGTGTTTCTTGAACCCGAAAGAATGAAAGCGGTGGCGGAAATCGAAAGCCGGTTTCGCCAATCAAAGCGCTTTCAGCCTTGACAGACCATCGGGATTTGCCTAGTATTTTTCTGACGATGAAATCTCATTCATCTATGCCGCAAAGGATAGACTGTCACAAATGCGTTTATTATTATGTGACATGGGACAAACATTTCCCCCATGGTTGTAAAGCCATGAACTTCAAATCCAAATCGTTTCCCTCCCAAACTGTTTTCTCAAGTTCTCAGAAAGAATGTTTACAATTTAAAAAAAAGATGCTTCCCAAAAAATGAACAAAATTAGCGACCCAGAGGCCAAATGAGTGATTTATCTTTAAAGCGTACTGCCTTGGCAATCGCGACATTAAGTTCTTTTTTAACCCCTTTTATGATTTCATCGGTCAATATTGCTTTGCCTGCTATTGGAAGGGATTTTGAGGCCGATGCGGTTTTAATGAGCTGGGTGGCAACATCTTATCTATTGGCTGCCGCGGTTGCACTGGTCCCTATGGGAAAACTGGCGGATATTTACGGGCGTAAACGGATTTATGTGAGCGGCATGGCTTTATTCACGCTGGCCTCTTTTCTTTGCGCCCTTTCAAAATCGGTGACTATTCTGATTGTTTGGCGGGTCCTTCAGGGTACCGGGTCGGCGATGGTTTTTGCCACGAGCATGGCGATTTTGACTTCGGTCTACCCTCCCCAGGAACGAGGCAAAGTCCTCGGAATTGCCGTAGCAGCAGTTTATATCGGGCTTTCCTGCGGACCCTTTTTTGGCGGATGGTTAACCCAGCTCCTTACCTGGAGAAGTATTTTTTTATCAAATATTCCCATCGGCATGCTGATAATGGGATTGGTTTTTTTTAGATTAAAGGCGGAATGGATCGGCGCCGCCGAAGAGACATTCGATTTTATGGGGACATTTTTTTATGCTGTGGCGGTGGTTGCCATCATGTATGGTATTTCAATTATTCCGACTCGGTTGAGTATCGTTATCATCATCAGCGGGCTATTGGCTTTGGTTGGCTTTGTCAAATGGGTATCCCATGTGCGTTATCCGGTGTTCGAGGTGGATCTTTTCAGAAACAACCGCGTATTTGCATTTTCGTGCCTGGCCGCATTAATCAATTACAGCGCCACGTTTGCGGTGACATTTTTGTTGAGCCTGTATTTGCAGTATATTAAAGGGCTAAGTCCTCAAATGGCCGGTACCGTTTTGATCTCGCAACCGATCATGATGGCACTCTTCTCGCCCCTGGCCGGCAGACTTTCAGATAGAATAGAACCCCGCCTGATCGCGTCCCTGGGAATGGCGATTACGGCCTTAGGATTGGTTCTTTTGATCTTTCTAACCCGTAATTCAGCGCTGGCATACATCGTTTTGAGCCTTATGATACTCGGGTTTGGGTTTGCGTTATTTTCTTCCCCCAACATGAATGCGATTATGAGCGCGGTCGATAAGCGCTTTTACGGAATCGCCTCCGGTTCGGTGGGCACCATGCGGCTGCTGGGACAGATGTTCAGCATGGGAATCGCCACGTTGATATTTGCTTTGTTTATCGGGCGGGCTCAAATTACGCCCCAATACTATCCGGCCTTGATCACCAGCGTAAAAGCGGCTTTTATTATTTTCAGCGGGCTTTGTACGATAGGGATATATTTTTCATTTGCAAGAGGACGGCTAAGGTCTCAATAAATAAGTCCTAACATCTTTTTTCTTTAATGAAAATACTGCCGCAAAAGGCGATTAGTGCCATAGCG
>CAZNFS010000002.1:22406-52861 GCA_964572695.1 uncultured Desulfobacteraceae bacterium | reverse complement strand
ACTACAGGATAAGATCGTGGTTCGCTTCGCTCTCACAATCTATCCTTATTCGTTATAATTCCTTGACAATGAGCCGCAAAACGTGTACCTTTTGTACATTATGTACGCTAAAAAAAGAGGACATTATGCTTAATACAGTTTCTACGGCTGAAGCCAGAAAAAAACTTGCGGAAATCGTTAACAAGGTTGCGTACGGGAAAGAGCCGATTGTATTGACCCGCCGAGGCGAGGAAATTGCAGCCCTTATTTCCATGGAAGAGCTTGAATTGCTTCAGCTTATTGAAGATTATATTGATATTGAAGATGCGAAGAAAGCTCTTGAAGAGCCGGGTAAAAACATTCCGGCTGAAAAACTCTGGAAAGAGTTGGGGCTCTAATCCGTGAGATATTCTGTGGAATTCAGGCCAGCCGTTTTGAAAAACATGAAACGACTTCCCAAAAAAGAGCTGCGGCAAATTAAAAAAAAGATAGATGATCTTGCTGAAAATTTGCCTGGCCCGGCTACTACTAAGATGAAGGGGAACAATTCTTTTCATAAAGTTCGTGCTGGTGTTTATCGGATAGTTTATGAAATTTATGAGG
Organism: uncultured Desulfobacteraceae bacterium; assembly: GCA_964572695.1. Taxonomy (GTDB): domain Bacteria; phylum Desulfobacterota; class Desulfobacteria; order Desulfobacterales; family CAZHA01; genus CAZHAH01. The sequence goes on along the minus strand of CAZNFS010000002.1, from coordinate 52,279 downwards.
ATCGGCTCGTAATTCTTGTCGTAAAAGTCGGACACCGTAAAGACGTTTATAAAAAACTCCTATAACAAAATCTTTGACGCTGTTTTTGTTGCCGTCAGCGCAAAAACAAAAAACCCCGTTTCGCGCTTTTAGAAACGGGGTTTTGTCATTTCATCCATGGAATCCTCGTATGAGATTGCATGAAAATTTCAATTTGTCATTTTTGGGGAGAATCTGGAAAAGCAACCCTCCTGTACCACATCTGGCGGAAAATACAACCTAATTGAGGGAATCTTAGGTACATCCTTGATTTTTTTGACTTATCATTTCCGATGATTTTCGATCCGGTACAACCCTTGACGAAAAGCCGCGCAATTTTTCACCATTTCTTATTTTAGAATTTTTTGACAGCAAGGAAATGATTGAGTCATTAAAAGGATCTATTTAGAGTTATTGAGGATATTGCTAGCGATTCCTCTGTGAGGAGCGCTATGAAGCAGGTGTTTGGAAATCTTATCGACTTTCTTTTCCTCTGATTCTTATTCTATCTTCTTCAACTATCCATAAATTACCTTGCAGTGGTTCTTCATCGATTAGCTTTATAATACGATTAATGATAAACAGTACATGTGCTTTGTCCGGCCTTCTCAACCGAAGGACAACCAAACCAAAATATTGCTCCGGTGGATATGCACGGATATCTGCAAAATCAATATCAAGCGTTACGAGAATTCGTTCCTCATTAAGGCATACTTCGCCAATCTGTTCATCTTTTGCCCCAGCAAGCGCTTCATCATATACTGTTCTCGCATTATGTCCGTGCCGGATTAATAATTGGGCCACATCAATTGGCAGATCTTCATCTAATTTGAAGCGCATATGGTCCCTTAAACGGGGAGTCCGACAACTCTCTCTCGGGAAAGTTCAGCAGCATATTCAATCGCAGCCAAAATATCTCCCTTCTTTAACGACGGATAACTATTCAGTATTGCTCCAGTGCTTTGTCCCGCGGCAAGATTATCAAGAACTACCGAAACTAGAATACGAGTTCCTTTAAGGCACGCTTTGCCGTGGCACACCGAAGGATCAACAACGATATGATCACGCCAGCCCATAATTATTTCTCCTTTTATGTTGATAATCAAAATGCGGCGCGTTTCTGAGACCATCGCTTTATGAAAGCATTACCTTGAAGGATGAGAGGGGCACAGCCTTAGCGGGTGCACTCCTGATCAAAAAGCGTCAGATTATTTTCAAGCACCCGGCCGCTTAACAGGTCCTCCATGGCCTGACGATAATGTTCGGTTTGAATCCCGGAAATGAGATGGCGTTTGTCGATGTGGGCCAGAATCACGACATTCTGCATGCGCGCGTCTTTGAGATCCGCCTTGAATATCTTAAATTCTTTGATGTTGCGCTTTTGGCACTCCCCGCTGATCGTTTCTGAGCTGACTTCAGCGGCCCGATTAAGCCGCACTTCCAGTGGCTGCCAGACGGTATTGTAATAAACCAGCGTGCCCCCGTCTTTTAGCGCGGTGTTCAATCCCCGCAAGGCTTCGTGTCGTTCCAGGGCGATCACCAGATCGGCTTCATTTCGCGGAATGAGGGGAGAGTAAATCTGTGGCCCAATTTTTAAGCGTGAAACCACGATGCCGCCCCGCTGGGCCAAACCGTGGGTATCCACGCCTTTGACATTCAGTCCGGCATGGTCGGCCGCCCGGATCAGGACCTCGCTGAGAAGTCCGATCCCCTGCCCGCCAACGCCAATCATATATATGCTGAATTGCTTCATTGGGTGACCTCGTCTATTCTACAGAATTGGGTTTCAGAATCGCTTTGGATGGACAGGTTTGGATACAGGAGCCGTCGCCGATGCACAGATCGGTATTGACAACGATGCTGCCGTCCGGTTGTTTGGTAAATGTCGGACAACCAAACCTTTCGATGCAATCATATATTCGGCGGCAGTCATCCTGGTCGATATTAACCTGCCGCAACGTGTAGCCCGATTTTTTACGCTGTTTGCGCGTGAATTTGAGCATACAGGGATGCCGGGCGACGACAACGCTGAATTCATCCACATCGAGGGCCTGTTTTACCATGTCTGCCAATTGCGCCTGTTGGTAGGTATCGGTCTCAAAAATGTGGTTTACGCCGAATCCTTCCAGCACCTGGCGAACCGGTATTTTAGAGGTCACTTCGTTAAAGTTTTTACCGGAGGCGGCATGGTCCTGGTGCCCGGTCATGGCGGTAGTGCCGTTTTCCATCAGAATCAGGGTGATTTTGTGTTTGTTGAAAATGGCGTTGATGATGCCCGGCAAACCGGCATGAAAAAAGGTCGAATCCCCCAAAAAAACGACCACCTTTCTGGAGTCGTTAAAAAGAGACAGCCCCGAACCCATGCCGGTTGAAGCCCCCATGCACATGAGCAGCTCCCCCATTTCATAAGGCGCAAGATAGCCAAGGGTATGGCATCCGATGTCGGCCACGGTAATATCGGTATCTTTGAGGGCCTGCTTGATGGCATAAAAAGCGCTTCGATGACCGCAGCCGGGACACATCTGGGGGGGGCGAACGGGGGTATAAGGAACAGGGTCGGATATGGACTGCTTTGGGGGTAGAAGGTCGGGCCACGTTTTTCTTAAGGCCGCATGGACTTTATCCGGCGAGTACTCCCCGATCCAATCCTCATCATCCATTTTGCCATAGATTCGGGTGGTGAGTTTTTCGTCATAGGCCATCGCTTTGATGTCTTTTTCCATTTCATTGTCGAGTTCTTCCAGGATCTTGATTTCTGCATGGGCACTGAGAAAATCCGCTATCAGCTCTTTGGGCAGCGGATAGGCCAAAGCCAGTTTTAAAATATCGGGCTTGGCCGGGGATTCCTCCAGCACGTCCATCAGAGAAAGAAAGGGCAGTCCCACGGTAATGATACCCCGTTTTTTATTGTAGTGGTCAATGATCTTATTGAGGGGTGTGGTGTTTGCATAGGTCTCGACTTCGGCCCGTCTTTTAAGCGCACGGCGCTTCATGGGCAGCACCTCCGCTGCAATGGGGATATAGGGTCCGTTGCGGCGATCAAACCGGGGAGTTGGATCGAGCGGCTTGGGATCCCAGCGGCCAAAAGAGACTTTTTCCTTGGCATGGCAGACGTGGGTGGTCAGACGCACGATCACGGGCATGTGCTTTTGGCGCGAAAGCTGCGCCGCTTCAAGATAAAAAGCGTAAGCCTCCTGGGCCGAGGCAGGTTCAAATACGGGCGTGTAGCTTAAGTAAGCGAAGTGCAGATTATCCTGTTCGTTTTGAGAAGAATTGGCACCCGGATCGTCCCCCAGGATGACGACCATGCCGCCGATGATATTCATGTGGTTCAGTTGGACAAAGGTGTCTGCAGCCACATTGAGCCCCACGCTTTTAAAAAAGACCGTCGCTAAATGGCCGTTAACGGCGGCACCGTAGGCGACTTCCGTGGCCACTTTCTCGTTGGTGGAAAATTCGAAATAAAAAGGTCTTTTTTCTTTGGGGATGCTCTCAATGGCGGTGGCAATTTCAGGCGTCGGCGATCCCGGGTAGGATGAAACCACGCGCGTTCCGGCTTCGAGCATGGCGCGCACCAGGGCGGTATTGCCGAGCACAATTTCTGAAAACGGTTCCTGTTTCAGCAGGACATCACCGAGTTTTTTCATGCTGGAACTCCTCCGTCGTGGATGGGCATTAGCTAATTTGATCATAGATTAGCACAACGAGAAGGGTTGTGTAAAGCAACAGATTAAATATAACGTTATTTCAATTAGTTATAAACAATTGTCAGGGTCTATTGGCGGGCAAGATTTTCGGCGATTTCTTCCAGCTGTTTTTGAGCCTCCTGATAGGCGGCGTGGGCTTTTTCAAGTGTCATCTTTTCGAAGCGGATGGTATCGCCGGGGGTCGCCTGAGCGACCCTGGGAAGGTCACTTGAGATAACCGTGGCAATTTTATTATACCCGCCCACGGTCTGTTCGACCAGCAGGATAATCGGCTGCTCGTCGGCCGGGATCTGAATTCCACCCGGCATGGTCGGTTCGGAAATGATGCTTTTGGGCATATCTTCACGAACGCAGATGGACGGCCCCTGGAGGCGGTATCCCATGCGGTCGGCTTTGGCGGTGACCATAAACGCGGACCCAAATAACACGTCCAGGCCTTCCCGGAAAAAATCGTCCTGCGGCCCTGGTATGGCACCCAGCGTGATTTCAGTAGGATAATGCGGGGTGTATTTGTCCGGGATCTGTTTTGGGGACTTAAGCAGTCGGGCCGGACTGGATTCAATCAAATCTCCGGCCTGCAGGGGGCGGCCCTTAAAGCCTCCGATTTTGCCGCCGACGTAGGTGCAGCGGCTTCCCATCACCACCGGGACATCGATGCCGCCGCTGACGGCAAGATAGGCCCGGCAGCCTGTTTTAATCTGATGAATTTCCAGTAGATCGTCCGGTTTAACGCGCAAAGATTGCCAGCCGGCCACAGGGGTTTCATTCAGGGTCATGGACATTTCAGCCCCGGTCACGGCAATATCAGCTTCGGTCAGGATTTTTAGGCGCGGGCCCATAACGGTAATTTCCAGCACCGCGCAATCGTCGGGATTTCCGACCAGAAGATTGGCAAGACGAAAAGCGTATGCGTCCAGGGCACCGCAGATGGGCAGTCCCATTTTTTGAAACCCATAGCGGCCCAGGTCCTGCACCGTGGTAAACGCGCCGGGCGTGATGATTTCAAAAAGTGTCATTCGCCTCCCCTTTGGTCCAATTCCACATATTCCTGCGCTGAAATGGGTTTGAATTTAAGATAATCCCCGGCCTTATAAAGAAGCGGGTTTGATTTTTCCGGTGCAAACAGGCGCAGGGGGGTGCGGCCGATCAGCCGCCAGCCGCCGGGGCTCGCCACCGGGTAGATGCCGGTCTGATTGTTGGCAATCCCCACCGAACCTGCGGGTACAAGAACACGGGGCGACTCAAGCCGGGGGGTGTGTATTTTTTTGGGGAGTCCGCCCAGAAAGGGAAAGCCGGGCGAAAACCCGAGTGTGTAAATAAGATATTTCTGACGCGAATGGAGCTCGATGACTTCTGCGGTGGTCAACTGGTGATTTTGGGCCACAAAATCGATATCCGGACCGTATTCCCCGCCATAGCAAACCGGTATTTCAACCGTTTCCGGCGGCGGGATCGTAATCTGGGACAGCCTGTCTTCCATTGCCGCCAGCGATGTTTGAATCTCGGGCGGGGTTGTTCGGGCAGGATCGTATATGATGAGAAGCGAGTGGTACGTCGGCGCAATTTCCACCACACCGGAAATCGGCTCAATTTCCAGCAAGGCCGCCATGGAGCGGACTTTGTTGTTTACGACCGGGTCGATGATATCGCCATACTCGGCCAAAAGGCCGCGATCGCCGGCAGTGCGAAATTGAGTTTGGGGGAAAAGGCCAATCGTCATTAGGATTTGTCCTTATTTGGTGGTTGTCATCGGCGCCAGGGAAACCCCATGGGCTTCCAATGTTTGGCGAATGGTTTTTACCAACTCCACGGCCGTCGGCGTATCACCATGAACGCACAAGGTGTCGGCTTCTAAAGGAATGACGGTGCCGTCCACGGCAACCACCGTGCCTTCGGTGGCCATCCGCAGGGCACGCTCCGAAACCGCTTGAGGGTCCTTGATGACGGCGCCGGGAAGTTTGCGTGAAACCAGGGTTCCCTCGGGCGTATAGGCGCGATCGGCAAAGGCTTCATAGACAACCTTCAAACCCAGCTCCCGGCCGATACGCTGCACCAGTTTGCCCTTGGCACCGGCCAGGGCCACATACATCAGGTCGGCATCGACACTGACGATGGCCTCTGCTATCGCACGGGCCACGTCTTCGTTTTCAACGGCGGTCAAATAAAGCGCGCCATGCGGTTTTACGTGTCGCAAGCGGGTGTTGTTGGCCTTGCAAACCGCCTTCAAGGCACCGATCTGATAGATAAGATAATTACGGATTTCATCCATGCTGCAGTCCATGTTGCGGCGACCGAATCCCAAAAGGTCGGGATAGCCGGGATGAGCGCCTGCGCCCACGCCGTGTTTAACCGCCATCTTGACGGTGTTGGCCATCACCATCGGATCTCCGGCATGCCACCCGCAGGCGATGTTGGCCGAGGTGATATGCTGAATAACGGCTTCATCCATACCGATTCGGTAGGCCCCGAAGCTTTCACCCATGTCAGAGTTCAAATCGATCGTTTTCAAAAAAGACCTCCTTTCGGAATTGGGTTCTTCTCCCTTTTACCTCCCAAGATTGATGATGCCGATCGTTATTTGGCGATCATTATTTGGGGGAGGTACAGGGCAATTTGCGGAAACAGAGTCAATATGACCGTGGTCAAAAGCATCAGAAAAAAGAAAGGTAACGCATATTTGGCGATATTCAGAATCGGTTCCCCGGTCAACCCCTGAATAACAAACAAGTTGAATCCAACCGGTGGAGTAATTTGACTGACTTCGACCATGAGGATCAGATAGATGCCAAACCAGATCGGATCAAAACCGGCCAGAGTGACCATTGGCAGTGCGATGGGCAGGGTCATCACCACGATGGAGAAACCATCCAGGAGGCAGCCCAGTAAGATATAGAAGCCACCCAGAAGTAACATCAGCATGTAAGGCGAAAGATCCAACTGCGTGATCGCCTGGGTGATGGCCGCAGGAATGCCCAAAAACCCCATCACGCGCGAGAGGAAGCCGGCCCCCACGACGATCATCATGATCATGGCGTTGGTTTTGACCGCGCCGATCAGGCATTCAAACAGTATTTTTAAGTTCATCTGCCGGTTGATAAACGCAAAGACGGTCGCCCCAAATACACCCAGTGCGGCGGCTTCCGTGGGGGTGGCGATTCCGGCGTAAATGCTTCCCAGGACCATGAGAATCAGAATCAACGTTGGGAGCAGGTCTTTGAGTGCCAGCACGCGTTCACCCCAGGTGTAACTGTCCTGGGTTTTGGGGGCGATCTCCGGGTTACGGATCCCGCGATAGATGATGTAGCTTGAGTAGATTCCGGAAAGGAGCAGTCCGGGCAGGATCCCGGCCATAAACATCTTGCCGATCGAGACCTCGGCCAGGATCGCATAGACAATCATGATCAGGGAAGGCGGAATAAGAAATCCCAAAGTGCCCGCCCCGGCCAGTGATCCCATGGCCAGGCGCCGGTCATAACCCAACTTTTCGAATTCAGCCAGCGTGATCCGGCCGACCGTGGCCGTGGTGGCGGCACTGGAGCCGGAAACAGCAGCAAACAGGGTGCAGGAAATGATATTCATCAGCAGAAGACCGCCGGGAAGACGGTGAAGCCAGGGAACCAGCGATTTGAACAGCTTTTCGGAAATTCCGGACCGATAAAGAATTTCGCCCATGAGGATAAAGAGCGGCAGGGCAACGTATTCCCATTTTTCAACCGTGGACCACAGCGAGGAGGCCATGTTGTTTCCGGCCGGGAGGGTGCCGAAAATAATCATGCCGATAAAACCGACGATGAAAAGCGAGAATCCGACCCAGATTCCGGCACTCAAGGCGAGGAACAGGACTCCGAAAACGACCACAGCCATGGTTGCCATGCTTGCATCCACTAGACGACTTCCTCTCCGCTTTTTATGGCCTGATAGGTTTTGACCGTGGTTGCCACAAACTGGATTGTAAAACAGGCCGCGCCGATCAGCATCACCGTCTGGGGAATCCATAAAGGCGTATTGGTCAGGGTGCCCGAGGTCGAGTTGTAGCGCACGGCGGCTGCGACCATTTTATAAAGGTACCACCAGAGATAGCCCATAAAAACAGTGGTGATGCCGGTGGCGATAAAGGTGATGATACGGGAGAGCTTTTCGGGCAGGAATCCCAGTACCAGGGTGATCCTGATATGCCCCTTTTCCTTTAGACAATATCCGGCACCCAAAAAAATGATCGCCGCCAATCCGTATGCGCTGTATTCGTCGGCGATAAGGGTGGTTTTGTCGAAGGCATTCCAAAGAAAAATTTCGACCAGGATCAGAAGGGTCATCAGCCCCAGCATGGCGGCGGAAACAGCGGCCATCCAATCGCTCAACCGGTCGATCCATCTGGTAAATGTGTTCATTGACTACAACCCAAAATGAAGCCAAAGAGCGAGGCCGCAGGTTGATGCGGCCATTCTCGCCCTTTGACTCTCAAGCGGTATGTGAGCGCTTACAAAACTGCTTACGGTTAGCGCCCGGTGATGCGCGCATATTCATCCAGGAGCTTCTGGGCATCGGCGCCGGCCTTGCTGGCCCACGTGCCACGAAGCTTTTGGCCGATTGCATTCAACTCAGCGCGGAAGTTTTTGTTTACCGTGCTGACGGTCATGCCTTTATTCTTCAATGTGGCGCGGCTCTTACTGTCCATGTCGCCGGCCAGGTTCCACATCTCATCTTCGAGTTCGGCCGCAACGTCCAGGACCTTGGACCTGATGCCGGCGGGAAGCTTGTTCCAGGCATCGAGGTTCACATTGATCATATTGACTGGACCGACAATATTGATGGGGGTAAAAAATTTGAGTACTTCCCAGGCTTTGGCATCCACGCCGGAAACCGAAGACGTATACATGGAGTCCAGGAGCCCGGCTTTCATGGCGGGGTATACTTCGCTGAAAGGCATTTTGCGTGCGGCTATACCGGTTTCCTTCCCGAACTTAAGCCCCAGGCCGTCGTAAACGCGCATTTTCAGTCCCTTTAAATCGGCAGCGGAGTTGATGGATCGCTGGGTGTAGATTCCCGAAAAAGGCCATACCCCGGTGTAAAGGGTTATCTGGTTGAATTTTTTCAGCACCTTGGCATAAGTCGATTTGGCCATCCAATAGAGAAGCCGCTGTTCAAAAGCGTTGGTCGAGATAAAGGGCTGGGCCGTCAGGGCCATGATCGGGGCGTCTCCCTCTACCATACCGGTTGGAACTTCGGCGATGGCAAGCTGTCCTTCGGCTACGGCGCGCAACAATTCCGGCCCTTTGAATCCCAGAGCGGAGCCGGGATGCAGAACAATTTTGAGCTCTCCATTGGTTGCGGCGTCGACCCGGTCAGCAAAGCGCTGGGCGCCCTTGGAATGAAAATTGCCGGCGGGATAATTCAGGTGCATGTCCCATTTGGTTTTGGCCCAGGCACTGGATAACGATATCACGGTAAATATTAAACAGATGGTGATGATAAGCGCCTTTTTCATTTTTGTCCTCCTTTTGTTGTGATTGATTATTGTCCATCCATAAAACACCCATGGATGGGCACTCACTAATTCCCGAACAATTGTGCGAACAACCTCGTTTCCACTTATATTAAATAAAGCCTAAACGTCAAGACGCTTAATAGAAAAACAGAATCCATTGCCGAATCCGGCGGCATTTTTCAGGAATAGCGCCGATTTCTCCGGAGCGCTGGCGGAAAATGAACTTGACAGAGGTAAACCATCTGTTTAGGTATTGCTAGGCTCCAAACCAGCCGATTATATGGTTGACCCCGATAAAGCGAAAGGAGCAAACAGATGTCATCCGAGATATACAAGGTCACATCTCCTTTGATGGGAATCTTCTACCGGGCCTCGGCGCCGGGCGCAAAGCCGCTGGTGGAAGTCGGACAGCGGGTGAATCCTTCCGATGTGGTGGGCATCATTGAATCCATGAAAATATTTAACGAACTAAGGACGGAAAAAGGGGGAATTGTAAAAAAGATCCTCCTGGAAGATGAAGATCCGGTGATGAAGAATCAGGAATTGATGGAGATCGAAGTCGATTAGAGGCCATTTCAACGCCGACAGTCCAAAACTTCAAGGATCAAAACAGATGCAGATAAAAAAAATATTAATCGCCAATCGGGGGGAAATCGCCCTGCGGGTCATCCGCACCTGCCAGAAGATGAGCATCAAGACGGTGGCGGTTTTTTCGGATGCCGACGAGAACTCCCTGCATGTCAAAGATGCCGATGAAGCGGTCAATATCGGTTCGCCCATCAGCCGCAAGAGCTACCTGAATATCGAGAATATCATGCGCGCTGCCGCGGAGACCGGGGTCGATGCGGTTCACCCGGGATACGGGTTTTTGTCTGAAAACGAAACCTTTGCCAAAGCCTGCGCCGATCGACAGATCACGTTTATCGGCCCCCGGGCGGAATGTATTGCCAAGGCCGGCAACAAGTCGGCCGCCCGAAAGACGTTAAGCCGGCTGGGCATTCCCATAATCCCCGGAAGCGAAGGCGTTATCGGATCGCCCGAGGAGGCTTTGGCGGTGGCCGAAACGGTGGGGTATCCGGTAATCCTGAAAGCCTCCGGCGGCGGCGGCGGCAGGGGTATGCGTATCGCGCACAACCGCACGGAACTGTCTGAAGAGCTGAACATCGCTTCCGGGGAGGCCTCGGCCGCCTTTGGAAACCCGGATATCTATCTTGAAAAATATATTCAAAAGCCGCGTCACATCGAGATCCAGATTTTAGGGGATCATGACGGAAATTATATCCACCTCAACGAACGCGAATGCAGCATCCAGATGCGCTATCAGAAACTGATCGAAGAATCACCGTCCCCTTTTGTGGATGAGGCCCTGCGCCGAAAGCTGGGTGAGACGGCGATTACCGTGGCCCGTTCCATCGATTACACCAACGCCGGAACGATGGAGTTTCTGGTGGACAAGGACAAGAATTTTTACTTCATGGAGGTCAATGCCCGCATTCAGGTGGAGCATCCCGTCACCGAGCTGGTCAGCGGCCTGGATATCGTCGAACAGCAAATTCGGATTGCGTGCGGAGAAAGACTGCCGTTGCAACAGGCCGATGTCAACCTGAACGGATGGTCGCTGGAATGCCGCATCAACGCCGCCGATCCGGCCGATAACTTCATGCCTTCACCCGGCGAAATTACAGCCCTTACCCTGCCCGAGGGACCGGGCGTAAGGGTCGACACGCACATTTTCACCCATTATGAGGTGTCACCCTTTTATGATTCCCTGATTGGTAAATTGATCGTATGGGGGGAGGACAGGCAGACCGCCATAAAGAGGATGCAAAAAGCCCTTTCCGAATTTAAGATAAGCGGAATCAAGGTAACGATTCCGTTCCATCAGCAGGTCTTCCAACACCCGGATTTTATCCGCGGCGATTTCGACACGCATTTTTTAGAGCGCCTCACCGGCGACTAGCTCTGTAAAAAAGCGATCGCCTCAACCATTCTTGCTACCAGATATTCGTGATATTGGCGGCCTCCATCGGGTGAGGCCTTACTCGGCTCCCCCGAGGTTCCGCCTGCAACCGCAGCCATTTTTTCCATTTCAGCCGGGCTGCTGGGGACATAGCACAACGTGTCGCCGGGGTATTTGGGATCGACATGATAAAGGGGATGATTCTGATGGGGATTGTCCTTGGCCCGGTCCATTTTTACCAGGTCGGGATAGCAGTGCCACATGTGCGAACCTTCGATCTCTTCGGCATGTCCGACTTCACCCCAGCCCAAATCGGTTGTGAATGCTTTGGACATATAGGCCGGATCAAAAATTACCGCTTTAAGCCCCAGTTCTCTTTTGGCTCTTTCGCCTGCAATCTGCAGCCATGTCACGTTCACAATACGGTGGCCGTTGAGTAAAACAAATTTATCGAAGCCGTGGTGATGCAGTGATTTTATAATATCATAAACAAGTTCGATCAATATTTCCGGCCGAATGGTGATGGTCCCGGGAAGCACCATGTGATGGGGACTCCAACCGAACCAAAGGGGCGGGGAGATCAGCACATCGGCCTTATGAGCCGCCGCTTCGGCCAGGGCGATGGCGACCATCGTGTCGGTGCCGACAGGAAGATGGGGGCCATGCTGTTCGGTGCTTCCCACCGGCAAAATAATGGTGCCGCCGCAGGTCTTGATTTTAGCCTGCACCTCTTCCCAGGTTAAGTTCTGCAACCAAACATGTTCTGACATTGGATGTACCTCCCTTCTAAGGCTTTATTCAGGCCGACGGGACCGTAATAATCCGATACGAGTGGCCGTCTTTTTCAAGAAATCGTTTCAGTGCATCTTTCTTAATCGTGAGGGTGCTCGTATTGACCAGCGGGTGATACTGGAACATGTCGGCTTCCCAGGTCTCTTTATCAACGAAGACCTCGACCGCCCCCTCGGAGTCGTTCATAATCGCAAGCAGCGAAACCGCTCCTGGATCGATTCCCAGATGTTTCTTTAAGCGATCCGGAGAGCCAAAGCTTAATTTGGTTGATTCAAGGGCGTCTGCCAGGCGCTTCAGATCGACGCGCTTTTCAGCCGGTACGGACACCAGAAAATGCCGTTGCCCTTTCTTATCTCTTAAAAAGAGGTTTTTGGTCTTTACTCCGGGCAAATCGGATGCTAATCGCTTGACGTCATTTACCGTATAAACGGGAGGATGGTCAAAGCGTTCGAATTCGATTTCGTTATCATTCAGAAACTGATAAATGTCAGTCATGGCATAAATCCTTTCGGTAATTTTCCCGGCAGAACCAACAAGGGTGAACTCGTAAGTCACGAATTCAAATAAAGATGGCTAAGTAAAAAGGTTGTCGATGGGATTTTTTACGACGCCACCAACAAACGGCTTGCTGAAACCGGTTGGTATCTATAGGATTATTAGCAAAAGGTGTCAAGGTGAAGGGAGATCGTGTGAAATCAAAGTACTTCTACGGCTACAACATCGTTGCAGCCGCTTTTATTATTCAGGGGGTGTGCATCGGGGCGTTGTTCACCTACGGCGTCTTTTTCGGGGTATTCCTGACCGAATTCGGCTGGTCGCGGGCGACCATATCGGGCGCCTCGTCGCTGGCCTTCTTGATGATGGGGGCCACCGGGATTCTGGCCGGCCGGCTGAACGACAAAATTGGTCCGCGGATCCTTATTGTCGTGTCCGGCATTTCGCTTGGACTCGGCTACATGCTCATGTCCCGGCTCCAATCACCGTGGCAGCTCTACCTGCTGTACGGAGTGCTGGTGAGTGTCGGGTTCAGCACGCATGACGTCATAACGCTGTCGACCATAGCGCGCTGGTTCGAGAAACACAGGGGCATGATGTCCGGCATTGCCAAGGTCGGCACGGGCGCCGGCCAGCTCGTGGGGCCACTGATGGCCACGGCCCTGATAGCGGCTTGCGGCTGGCGCAATGCCTATCTTATCATGGGTGCGGTTATCCTGATTATCATTGTGGCAGCCGCACAGATTCTGCGACGTGACCCGCAGGGGATGGGTCTGCAGCCCGATGGTGTCAGTGACGAATCCGGCCATGCCCGGGCCGGATCATCCCAAACCGACATTCCTTTAAGAATTGCGCTACGGACAAAGCAATTATGGATTATGTGCATGTCGCAGTTCGCCGTCTTCCTGTGCCTGTTGACGATGATCGTACATGTCGTACCGCATGCCATCGATCAGGGCCTTGCGCCGGCGACGGCAGCAGGCGTCCTTGCGACGATCGGCGGTGTGAGCATGCTGGGTCGGATTGTGATGGGCACTGCCAACGACAGGATCGGCGGAAAACGTTCGATGATGATATGCTTCGTCGTGTTAATTTGTGGTCTTCTTTGGCTGCAGGCCGCCAAAGAGGCCTGGATGCTGTTTCTTTTCGCCGCCATCTACGGATTTGCACACGGCGGCTTCTTCACCGTCGTGTCGCCCATGGTGGCCGAGTTTTTCGGCATCGGATCACACGGCGCGCTGTTTGGTATCGTGCTCTTCAGCGGCACCATTGGCGGTGCCATCGGCCCGCTGATGGCCGGGCGCACCTTCGACATCACCGGAAGCTACCAGGTCGTCTTTCTCGTACTGGCCGGAGCCGCCTTGATCGGTCTGGTGCTGATCACGCTGCTGCGGCCGTTTGGCAAGACCGCGGTCGGGGATCATTGAAGGATCAAAGTGTTTTATGAATGAATCAACTTGCGTCACTCGTTTTCTGTGAAAATGCAAAGGGAGGAAAGATCATGATTGTAGGCATTTTAAAGGAAATTAAAGCGGAAGAAAACCGGGTTGCCATGAGTCCCGGAGGTGTGGAGGTCTTGATTCGAAATGGCCATACGGTCATGGTCGAAAAAAATGCCGGGCAAAGGAGCGGTTGGCCCGACGACGCCTATGCTGTTGCCGGCGCGCAAATCGTGGACTTTCCCCGGAAAATATTTGAGCAGTCTGAAATGATCGTGCGGGTTAAAGAACCTCAACCCGCGGAGTTTGAATTCATACAAGAAGGCCAGATCTTTTTCAATTTTTTTCATCTGGCGGCATCAGAAAAACTGACTAAGGCTTTAATTCAAAGCGGTGCCGTCTGTATCGCTTACGAAACGATTCAAAAGACCGATGGCTCCCTGCCGTTGCTTATCCCCATGAGCGAAGTGGCGGGATCCATGGCGATTCATGAAGGTGCCAAATATCTTGAAATGGCCCAGGGCGGCTTTGGTGTTTTGCTGGGAGGGGTCCCCGGGGTCGATCCCGGGACGGTAGTGATTATCGGCGGCGGAATGGTCGGAATCAATGCCGCCAAAATGGCATGCGGGGTGGGTGCCAAAGTATATATATTTGAAATAGATCTGGAACGCATGCGCTATTTGAGCGATGTCATGCCAAGTAATTGCTTCCTGCACATGTCCAGCCCCAAGGCCATTCGAGAACTCTTACCCATTGCGGATTTGGTCGTCGGGGCGGTACTGATTCCAGGCAGCAAAACCCCTCACGTGGTTACGGGTGAAATGGTCAGAACAATGAAACCCGGTTCGGTGCTGGTGGATGTTTCCATTGATCAGGGCGGATGTTTTGAAACCTCAAAAGAGACGACCCATTCGGATCCAACCTATATTCTTGACGGCGTTGTACACTATGCGGTCAGTAACATGCCGGGAGCGGTCCCCAAAACATCATCCGTCGCCCTGACCAATGCGTCACTCCTTTATGCGGTTGAAATCGCGAATAAAGGCTGGAAGCAGGCCATGAAAGAAAATTCTGAAATCAAACACGGCGCCAACGTGGTCAACGGCGAGGTAACCTATAGAGGCGTTGCAGATGCCCTGGGGCTTGAATATACACCCGTCGACAGCCTTCTATAGATACTTATCTTCGATCGCCTTGACCAGGTTGCTGAGGGCCAGGTAAAACGGGGTGGGGATTCCATTGGCAGACCCATATTCCACAATTTTACCACCCAAAAAAGCAATTTCGGTAGGAGTTTTATTGGCGATGTCAGCGCACATGGAATCTTTGTGTGCGCCTACCTTTTCAAGATAGCCCATGGCCTGTAGAAGGTAATCTTGGCCGAAGTCGTAGCCCACCGCCTTTGCCACGGCCAGAGCCTCTTTAAAGCAGGCATCCGCGATTTCTCGGGTGGGCGGAAAATCGAGGGCTTCTTTGATGGTCCGGTCCGTGACGGCGCAAATTGAGGCCATGGTGCATTTCATAATCATTTTTTTCCAGACATAGCGCTTGATGTCATCTACCCATTCGGTTTCCAGGTCGCAATCGGTCAGCAGGCGGGCGGTTTCCGATCCAAGCTCGCGATTGGCTTGTTTGAGTCCGCCCAGATGGTTCGGCCGGTTGAAAAAAGTGACTTCCACTTCACCCGGACGTTTCAATGAAGCTCCTAAATTAAGCGACATGCGTAAGGTCGCGTCGGCTCCGAAATGACCCGCAACGAAATCCTCCGTCCCCAGGCCGTTTTGGGTGGAGACAATATGAGTGCCCGGTTCATACACACCGCTGAGTTCTTCCAGAACCCGCTCTAAATGAAAGGTTTTGGTGGCCAGAAAAATCAGAGCCGGGTTGAAGGTTTTGAGTCTTCAATTCGGGTGACCACATTTTTTGCGGGCGTCCGGTAGTTGACGATCCCGGAAACCCGGAGCCCCTTTTTTCTCAGTGTATTTCCGTCGTCCGGGTTCCGAACGACGAGAACGGTTTTAGGATATTTGCTGAGGATGGCGGCTGCCAGTACTGATCCTGTAGCCCCGATTCCAACAATGGCAATTTTAAGTCCTTGCATTGCATTTTCCTTTCATAGATCAATGGTTCAGAGGTTCACAGTTTACATGAAACCGGTTCAGTTTAAAATCTTAATTTGACTTTACAGGTCGCCGAAAATGAATCATATCTAATTGGACGAAAATAGAGAAGGAGAAAAATATATGTCAAAGTTCAAAATTACAAAAGCTTGTGCTAGGGAAATCATCGATTGTCGCGGCTGGCCAACGGTACAGGCCGACGTGTGGGTAAATGAAGAATTTAAGGGACGGGCGGACGTACCGGCGGGACGATCAACCGGCGCGCACGAGGCACATGAACTTCGGGACGGTGATCAAAGCCGTTATCGAGGTCTGGGCGTATTAAAGGCGGTGGCCCATATTAATAACGAAATTCATCAAGCCCTGGTTGACATGGATGTCACCGAACAACGCAAAATTGATATGCGCATGAAGGAACTGGACGGCACCCCCGACAAAAGCCGTCTGGGAGCCAACGCCATTTTGGGCGTTTCGCTGGCGGCGGCCCGGGCGGGCGCCAATGTGTGCGGGCTGCCCTTATACCGTTATCTCAACCCCAGCGCCCATGTGCTCCCGGTACCGTTGATGAACTTTCTTAACGGCGGCAAACTGACGGCCAACGATCTTGAGATTCAAGAATTTATCATCATGCCGGTGAAAGCCGGTTCGTACACGGAGGCCCTGCAAATTACCACGGAGATCAACGAAGTGTTGCGCGATTTAATCATTGCAAAATACGGCATTTTGGCAACCAATACCGGGGATGAGGGCGGATTCGCCACCCCGATGCGCGGGATCTGGGAACCTTTTGAGTTTTTGTCCCGGGCGGTTGAAAAAGCGGGTTATATCGAAGGTGAAGATATCGTATACGCAATGGATCTGGCTTCCAATTCGTGGTTCGACAAAGAAAAAAACGTCTACGAACTGGACGGAAAGTCCTATGACGGCGATGCGCTGATCGAACTTTATCAGGCGGTGGCCGTTAAGTATCCCCTCGCGTCCATGGAGGATCCCCTGCATGAAGAGGATTTCGAGGGCTTTGCCAAATTGACGCGAGCGTTTGAGGGTCAAATCGTCGGAGATGATCTTTTCGTCACCAATATTGAACGATTGGGAAAAGGGATTCAGATGGGTGCCGCCAATGCCATGCTCTTTAAGGTCAATCAAATCGGGACCCTTTCCGAAGCGCTGGATGCCGCGCAATTTGCCTATCACAACAACTACGGGGTGCAGGTTTCCGAGCGATCCGGTGAGACCGAAGATCCGATCATCTCCGATCTAGTGGTGGCCTTAAACAGCGGCCAGATTAAAACGGGCATGCCCATACGAGGTGAAAGAACCTCCAAACACAACCGGCTGATCCTGATTGAAGAAGAACTCGGCGATACGGCGATCTATGCCGGAAAAAATTTTGCGCGGCCCGCCTGACGCAGCCAATCGGCAAATTGGTCATTTGTGGATGGACACTCGCTAATGGAGATACACAATGGACCAGGTACAAAATGCGGCTGAGCTGTTATCCCACGGAAACAGGGTACTCCGCAAAACCGCCTTGGATATCATCGCACATGCCCTCGCCGGTGCCGATCCTTATAAAGCCGCAAGAGCACTGGTTGAGGTACAGGATGATACGCTTGCAGTGGGCGATCTTCGATTTGGTCTGAGCCCGGATAGACGCATTTTTCTTGTGGGGGCCGGAAAAGCCACCTTCCCGATTGCCAAAGCGCTGGAAGATATTCTGACAGACCGGATTACAGATGGGGTTATCGTGTGCAAATACGGCCAGCAGGGAAGCCTGTCGCGGGCCAAACTGCATCTGGCCGGTCATCCGATCCCCGATGAATCCGGTTGGGAAGCTTCACATAAAGCGCTTGCGTTAGCCCGGCAAACCCGGCCGGGGGATATTGTATTGGGTTGTGTGACCGGGGGCAGCTCGGCCCTATTTCCCTTCCCGGTCAAAGGGGTTACGCTGGAGGATAAAAAGTCAGTCAACAAACTTCTGCTAAATTGTGGCGCCAATATCATCGAAATCAATGCCGTGCGCAAGCATCTCAGCCAAATCAAAGGAGGCCGTTTGGCTAAAACCATTCATCCCCAGGCCCATTTGATTAATTTAACGGTTTCGGATGTGATCGGAGATCCATTGGACTATATCACCGATCCCACGGTGCCGGACACCTCCACATTCGGGGACGCAAGGGCGACCCTGACAAAATATGATCTTTGGGAGAAGGTTCCCGCCAGCGTGGCTGGATTTCTGAAGACAGCCGGTCCTGGGCAGGAAACACCCAAGGCGGTGGACCTGGCCGACCACAACCGGCATGATTTTGTTATAGTAAAGGGCGACGCGGCCTGTGAGGGGGCTGCCCAAAAGGCGAACGCACTCGGATTCAACACGATGATATTATCCACGATGCTGGAGGGCGAAAGCAGAGAACTGGGCCGGACCTTTGCTGCCGTTGCGCGCGAGATATTGCTAAAACTCAGGCCCATGGCCCCACCCTGTGTGGCGATTGGCGGCGGCGAGACAACGGTAAAAATTGAAGGAAATGCCGGCCAAGGCGGTCCGAATCAGGAATTTGCGTGCAGTGCGTCTTTGGAAATCGATGGGATCGGAAATGTCGTCGTTGTCGGCCTTGACACGGATGGCACAGATGGTCCCACGGATGTGGCCGGCGCCGTGGTGGATAACATGACGGTTTCAAGAGCCCGGGCTAAGGGAGTTGATCTGTTTGCCAGCCTTAAACAACATGATGTAACCCCTGCGTTTAAAAAATTGGGAGACACGCTCGACACCGGAGCCACCGGGACAAATGTTAATGATCTAAAATTTATGATAATTTCTCCTTCAAAATAGCCCCAGGATATCATGGTATTCACTTGACACCCAAATCAAACTGTCGCTATAGCTGAAGAACTTAAAGCGATTATTCCTTAAAGCAGTCAACTTGAAATTGTACCCAAATTGAGTGATTTAACAATTTGAAACGCTCAGTTTGGGGTAATCATGGGAGGTAATATGCAAGCAAATCATATACTGTATTTGTCCAATGCGGACGTCAAAGAAGTCGGCCTGACCATGGCCGAAATCATCGATGCACTCGAGATTGCCTTTAAAGAGAAGGGTGCCGGGCGGACGGAAATCCCGCCCAAACCGGGTGTTCACCCCGGTGGCGGGGACAATTTTATCCATGCCATGCCGGCCTATATTCCGGCCTTAAAATCGACCGGGATAAAGTGGGTCAGTGGTTTCCCCGAAAACAGCAAAAAAGGGCTGCCCTATATTTCGGGGTTGTTGATTTTTAATGATGTCGATACCGGCATTCCCCTGGCGGTCATGGATTGCATCTGGATCACCGCCGTGCGCACTGGGGCCGCAACGGCGCTGTCGGCACGCTATCTGGCTCGATCCGATTCCTCGGTTGTGGGGATGTTGGGATGCGGCGTGCAGGGGCGGACCAACGTCGAAGCCTTAAACGTACTCTTTCCGCTTAAAAAAGTCGTGGCTTACGATGTCAGCCAGGAAGCGGCGAAGGCGTATGCGGATGAGATCGAATCGCGTTTTGGACTGGATGTCAACATCGTTACCGATCCCCGTGAGGCCGCGGCTGAAGGTGATATCGTCGTCACCGCCGGTCCGATCCTGAAAAAACCGCATGCCACGATTCAGGCCGGATGGTTGAAAGCGGGTGCGTTTGCTTCTATGGTTGATTACGATTCCTACTGGCATCCGGACGCTATAAAGCAAAGCGACAAGTTTTGCACCGATGATACCCCCCAACTGATGTATGCCAAGGAGAAAGCGGGTTATTTCCAGGACATTCCCGAAATTCACGCCGATCTGGGCGAACTCGCCACCGGACAAAAACCGGGCCGGGAATCTGAATCCGAGCGAATCATGACTGCCAACCTGGGACTGGCCATCGATGACTTTTCCGTGGCACCCCTGCTCTATAAACAAGCATTGGAAAAAGGAATCGGCACTAAGCTGCCATTATGAAACGACGGTCACCGGTGAAATAATAAACCCCATATAAACATATCGACGGCATCGACACATTGGCGCTTGTCTGTCGAAACTAAGAAAATATTTCGACACAACGAACGGTGTCTGTCGAGATCGCACGCTTGGCCAATCAAGGAAAGTCATTTTGAGCCGGTATTGGAATGCAAGCTGTTTATGCACTCAATCGGTACATCAATATTGATGTTGACTTGTTATGGAATTTACCATACAATTTTATGAAACCAGTTCAGGGCGATGTCCTGTGCGAGATTTTCTCGACGATCTTAAGGAATCGGACCCAAACGATTTTGCCGTGGTCATGGCCGGTCTCGCTAAGCTTCGAAACAGACTTTATCACAAACCACCGCTTTCAAAGCCTATTGGAGATGGTCTTTTTGAACTCCGCCATGTGGGTAAGCTAAATACGAGGGTGCTCTATTTTTTTGTAAAGGAGCGCCGTACCATTGCCGTGCACGGAATTAGAAGTAAGGCAACAAAAATTGCGGCCCGAGATCGCAAGGTTGCATTGGATAGGAAAAGTGATTGGCTGGAAAGGTTTCAAGCATGAACCAGCAAACAAATTTCGATCAATATCTTGAAAAACAGTTGCAGGATTCCGATTTTGCAAAACGCTTCAAAAAGGCCGGCCGGGCCTGGGATGTGGCCTTGCAATTAGCCTCTCTGCGCAAAGACGCCGGTTTGTCTCAAAAAGAACTGGCCCTAAAGGTGGGGACGTCTCAGCAACAAATTAGTCGGCTTGAATCCCCATCTTACGAGGGTCATTCCCTGAGCATGCTACGCCGAGTCGCCGAGATCCTTGGTGCGACTCTTAGTGTGGAGATTAAACGCAAAAGGCATGCAAATCAGGCTGCTGTTGCTGAAAACAACTCCAATTACGAAGCAAAATATTAGATCATATATTTTGTAATTGAATATCAAACTTTACGAACTGTTGCCATTTTAACATGTCGACGGCATCGGCACGTTGACTCATCTTTGTCAAATTTTTAGAAATATTTCAACATAATAGGCTTTATATGTCAAAATTGCAGACAATGCCCATCAAGGAAGGGAGGCCATCTTGACGACAGACAACAACATCTATGACATTGTTATAGTAGGTGGCGGGATTATGGGAAGTTCGACCGCCTATCATTTGTTGCGGGCCGATGCAGGTTTGAAAATTGCTGTTATCGAGCCGGATCCGACCTACGAGCGGGCGTCGTCAACCCTGTCGCTGGCAAACGTTCGCATTCAATTCAGCATGAAGGAGAACGTGCAGATATCTCAGCACACTTTTGAGGTTCTGGAAAAATTTGATGCGGAGATGGAGGTCGCAGGGCAAATACCCAACATCAATTTTCGATCAGAAGGGAATCTCTTTTTGACCAAAGCAGGCAACCGTGAAACGGCGGAGAAGGGCCTGGCGTTACAGCAGTCACTTGGCTGTTTGGTGGAATGGTGGCCGGCAGAGAAGATTAAAGCGCAATATCCGCTGTACGATACTGCGGCAATCGCGGGCGGGACATTTGGAAGCCGGGACGGCCACCTGGATGCGCATGCATTCCTGATGGGCTATCGATCCAAGGCCCGCTCTTTAGGCGCAAAATATATCAGCGATGAAGTTGTAGAAGTAATGACGCATGGGCGTCAAGCTGGCGGTGTGAGGCTGGCCTCGGGAGTTGAATTAACTTCGAAAATCGTGGTCAATTGCGCCGGTGCCTGGGCCGCCCGGGTCGCTGAAACCGCCGGTGTCATAATTCCGGTGGAGCCGGTCAAACGACAGGTATTCGCCTTGGACACTCAGGTTAAACCCGAAGGACCGCTGCCGTTAACGGTTTTACCATCCGGGATGTATTTCAGAACCGAAACCGGCGGATTGATCGTACTGGGTAAGTCGATGGATGCGGACCCGGTCGAATTCAATTTTACATGGGATGACAAACGCTTTATGGAAATCCTATGGCCCGAACTGGCCGAGTTCGTACCGGCCTTTGACCATCTTAAACTGGTGCGCGGCTGGGCCGGTCTGTATGCCGTCAACCGGCTGGATGCCAATGCCATTCTGGGCCAATGGCCGGAGCTTAAAGGCTTTTATCTGGCCAATGGTTTTTCGGGGCACGGACTTATGCAGGCACCCGCGGTGGGCCGCTATCTGTCTGAGTTGATTCTGGACCAGACACCGAAACTCGATCTGTCGATCTTCGGGCCGGAGCGGATCTTGGAGAATAAGCCGCTGAGCGAAGCAGGTCTGATTTAAAAAGCCTATCTCTTTAAAGCCGGGGCGAGTTGCCCGGAAACCCCATGAACACTGGGGGCCGCGGCCTTGGGATGAGCTGAAGCCGGATGCTCCAAGGCAAGGGCGGCGGCGTTTTTCTCATAAAAAGAGGTCGGTTCATAGGTCCAGCCGCTTGCCAGGCGTTTTTCTTCTCTTTTGAGCATGATGTAAAGGTATTGCCCCGCGAGGGCGGCGATGATGCGCGTTGTCCAGCCAAACTCCTTATAGAACTTTTTAAGGAGCGTATCCATTTTGGGGGCAATGCCGGCATTGCTCCGATACCACTTGCGCATGGCCCAAACCGCTCCGGCATAGGTTGTCCTGAGCGTCCTGGCCTCTCTGGCAAAGCGGGTTCGAATGCGCTTATCGGGATTGTTTTTATATCTTTGCCACCCCTTCAGGGTTGTCCCAATAAGCCGCGCCAGGCTGGGTCCGTTGACCTCAAAATCCCGACCAAAGGCATCGAGCAGAAAATGCTCTTCGCGGTTACCGCGAATGTGTTTGTGCCGATAATTGAAGCGGTATTGTCCGTGGCTGTCGGCGATCGGAAATTCCGATTCTGAAAGCAGCGTCCCCTCCCTTTGGTGTTGCGCATACAAAGGTGTACCCGGAACCGGGGTATAGAGCATAAATTGATGAAAATCGGTCTCATGGCCGACAGCATATTCGATGATCTGATCGATATTTTCAGGGGTATGGTTTTCGAGACCGATGATCGAAGATCCCAGAACGCGGATGCCGTGTGATTGTAACGTTTTGACAAGCAGGCGGGTATCAATTTTGCGAAGCTTTGAATATTGACTGTCTTCGCCTTCCAGCCCCATCCAGACCCAGGCGATTCCGAGGCCCACCAGTTGCTCAATGGTATACGATTGCAAAACGCGGGCGGAGCTGAAAACATACAAATCCCAGTTTTTTTGGTGTTGTGCCATCAGTTCAAGGAGCCGTAATGCTCTTTGGCGATGAATCAGGAAATTCTCGTCCAGCACGAAAAAGGATCGAACCTTGAGTTCGGTTTCTATTTTGCGCATTACAGCGAACAGTTCATCCCCTGTTTTGTAAAAATTGATAAATTTCCCCTTGCCACCGAACATGGCGGAGGTGGAGCAGAAATTACAACCCAGAGGGCAGCCCACGGAGGGGATCAGGATGGCGGCCGTAGAACCGGGCGCCTCCGGAACGGTAATGCCCAGCGTCCGAGTGCCGAACCCGGAATAGACCAGCGGGTGTTGTACGGGAGCCTTTGGGTCTTGTCCCAGAAATTGCCGCAACCACTTAACCCCATCGCCTTTGACGATATGGTCCGCGTCGATGACTTGAGGCAAATCTTCCTTGTTGGCGATGTGTCCGCCGACAACAATGATGGCGTGGGGCAGGTATTTTCTGACAAGGGTACACATTTTGCGAACCTTGCCGATATTGGTGGCAATCGAGCTGATCCCCACAATGTCATAGGAATTATGTTGGATTTCGTCGCTAAAACGATCCAGGGAGGGAAAGTCCAAAAGTGTGCAGGGCGCATCGATATTGGTCTGAAGCAGCATCAAACCAAATGAACGGTGAAACATGCGCAGGGAAAATCCTCCCTGGGCTCGTGTAACCTGATTTTGATAAAGCTCCATGGGGTTGGCGGCCCGGCTTCCATATTCGTCGTTCTGTGCATAGGGGCCAAAGGTGCTGGACAATAAGATTTTGGCCTCGGTTCCAAGGCTGTGAACCGGTGGTGATGGCTGCATAAATAGCTCTCCATGTGTTGATGGCGTCGTAAAAAGTCCCATCTACTGCGTTATAATATTTTTTCAGGCACTCGGCATACCATATGTATAGCCTCGTTCCTGAAAAAACACTACGCCTTGTATATGAACCTTTTTATTTAGCCATAGTTGAATTCGCGACTGACGAGTTCATCATGGCTAAAATTTTGCCTGTTGAATTCAGGCGTTAATGCTAATAGGATAGATAGAAGAATAAAAGGGGAGTTTGCGTGTTTTACAAAAGTTTTACATATCAAAGCAGATGGTTAGGCCTATGCGCCGGTTGAAGTGGGCCATTCATCCGATCCTTATCTTTATCTTTTCCATTGTGGCCGTGGCCATGTCTCTGGTTCTGTATATCTATTGGTATGTTGAGGTCAGCACAGGGCTAAAGGCGGTCATTCAAAAGGCCAACATTGATCCCGGGCAGGCCTTGGCGCCTCAGACATGGGTGGTTATTATGGTCCTCTCGATTCTGGTGGGGATCATTCTGGTGGGGATCTTCATTATTTTTGTTTATAACCAAAAAACACTTCAGCTCTACCGGCTGCAGCGCAATTTTATCAACAATTTTACGCACGAACTGAAAACTCCCGTCACTTCCTTGAAGCTGTATCTGGAAACATTTCAAAAACACAAACTTTCCCATGGAGATCAGCACAAATATCTCGGCTACATGATTCAGGATGCCGATCGGCTAACGGACAACATCAACCGCATCCTGAACCTTGCCAAAATCGAAAGCAAAACCTATGCCGGGGAGTTTGTAATCGAGAATCTGGTCGACTTCCTGGAACAGTTTCACAAACAGAATAAACACCTTTTTAAAGGGTGTCAGATTAAGATTCATAATCCTTCGGGCCGGTCCTTTAACTATGGAATCGATATTTCCCTGTTTGAAATTTTGTTGATGAACCTGATTACCAACGCCGTCAAGTATAACGAGTCCAGTGTGCCTCGTATGGATATTACCTTTGCGCCCAAAGGCCGGGGATTGCACATCCGTTTTGAGGATAACGGGATCGGGTTGCCAAAGTCGGAAATCAAAAAGATTTTTCGGAAATTTTATCAAATCGGCCGATCGGATAACATGTCCGCCAAAGGAAGCGGTCTGGGTTTATACCTGGTGGACAGTATCGCCCGGCTGCATAAGGGCAGAATCACAGCCAAAAGCAAAGGTCGCGGGAATGGGGCCGCTTTTTCCTTAATTCTGCCCTCAAACCTTTTGGTGCCGGCCCGATGAGAGCACGCATGGCTGATTTCGAAGAAAAACGTATCCTGGTCATCGAAGATGAAGAACACATTGCCGAAGGTCTGAAGTTGAATCTTACGCTTAAGGGCTATAAGGTGCGGATCGCGCTCAACGGGGTTGCGGGCCTTAAAGAATGGAAGGACTGGCAGCCGGATCTGATCGTTCTGGATATCATGCTCCCCGGCATTGATGGCCTGTCCGTGCTGCGCCATATCCGTCTTGAGGATGAGCGTATTCCGGTTTTGATTCTTTCGGCCAGGGGGGATTCCGAGGATAAGATACGCGGTTTTTCTTACGGGGTGGACGATTATCTTTCAAAACCGTTCAATTTGGAAGAGTTTCTGCTTCGTGTGGAGCGGCTTTTGATCCGGGCGCCCCGCGACGAAGGGTCGGGATTGTTAAACGGGGATAAACTTTCATCTTCGGCCCAGATCTACCAGTTTGGTCGCAATCGGATCGATTTTGGAACTTTAACCGCTCAGGGTCAATCCGAAAAAATACACCTGACCGAGCAGGAAGCCAAGCTTTTGAAGCTCTTCATTGCCAATCGGGGCAGGCCTGTTTCGAGAAACAAGCTTTTGCAAATTGGCTGGGGGTACACGCGGGGCACCAAAACCCGAACGGTGGATAATTTTATTGTGCGGTTTCGCAAATACTTTGAACGCAATCCTAAAAAGCCGGTCTATTTCAGAAGCCTGCGCTCGGTGGGGTATGTCTTTGACCATGAAGCAGATTAGTGTCTGCATTTCTGAATTGGACACTTTGGAGTGCCATTAATTATTCGAGGATGGGAACTAACGAATGGCTTCGGCCAGAATATAATTATTTAAAATTACAACGTTTGTTTATGTCGGCAAATTAATAATCAAATCATTTTTAGAGACTTGACTAAGACGGAGATATCCTATATAGCACGCGTGAAAAAATGAATTGGGTTCAAATTGGCGCATCAAACTTTTTGTATTAGGGTGAATTGGGCGCTTTTTTAATTCTGATGATCTCGTAAAAAATCGCGAACTCAACTATAGATGGCTAAGCCATCAATTCTGAACGGATACACAATAGTAAGGGATCTATGGCGACGGTTCTGGAACTGGAAAACGTTTCGCGGAGATTTGGTGGGCTTTTAGCAGTAGATAATCTGAATCTTGAAGTACCGGAAGGAAAAATCCTAAGCCTCATCGGTCCCAACGGCGCAGGGAAGACGACCGTCTTTAATATGGCGACCGGTGTTTATCCCCCCAGCGACGGCAATATCGTCTATAAAGGCCACAAACTTAACAACCTGCGCAGTAACAAAATCATTTCCCAGGGGATCGCCCGAACCTTTCAGAATATCCGCCTTTTTAAATCCATGACCGTATTGGAGAACGTCCAGGTCGGTATGCACTGCCGAACAAAGAGCGGACCCGTGCGGGCGCTTTTGAAAACTCCCTATGAAAAGCACGAAGAACACGACATTGTCGCAAAATCGATGGAAATCCTAGAGTTTCTGGGATTGATTGAATTCAGCAACGATTATGCTTCCAATCTGCCCTATGGGGGGCAGCGACGGCTGGAAATCGCCCGTGCCCTCGCCAGCAAGCCGGATTTGTTGTTACTGGATGAACCGGCGGCCGGAATGAATCCCAGTGAGACGGCAGAGTTGATGGAACTGATTCAGAAATTGCGGGATACCGGTCTGACCATCTTTCTGGTGGAGCATGACATGAAACTGGTGATGGGGATTTCGGAAATTATATGTGTCCTCGATCATGGGCAGAAGATTGCCGAAGGAACGCCCAAAGAGATTCAGGCAAATGAAAAGGTGATCGAAGCCTATCTGGGAACAGGCGGCAAACATAAGCGTTCAACCAAGGGCTAAATATACTTTAGCTTTATTAACCCCAAAGAAGAGGAGGTCTTCAATGAAAAAGCTTGGAATTATTTTGTTATGTCTATCCATGGTATTGGTTTTTTTTGGTATGGCCGGCGCCAAAACTCTTAAACTCGGCACACTGAGTCCGCTGACCGGACCCTATGCCCAGGACGGCATAGACATTGCTCAGGGTGTGAAGACTGCTGTGGCGGTATTCGGCGCTGTTCCCGGATATGACAAGGTTGAAGTAATGCCGGGAGATAGTGCCTGTGATGGCGGCAAAGCGACTATGGCGGCCAACAAGCTCATCAACAGCGGTGTCAATGTGGTGATCGGCGCCTACTGCTCTTCGGCCACGGAACCGGCCCAGATCCCGATCATGGAGGCCAAAATTGTTCAGATTACGCCGGCATCCACCAACGAGCGGTTGACGGCCAAGGGCTATAAGTATTTTTTCCGTATGCCGCCGCGGGATGATGTCCAGGCTTGGTCTACAGTAAAGTTTCTGGAAGACAAACTCAAGGCCAAGACAATCGCCCTGATCGATGACAAGCAGACCTATACGGCCGGATTGACGGCCAATATCGAAAAATTTGCCAAGGAAAATAATCTGGTAAAAGTCGTCGCGCACGAATATATCACCCCTGGTGACAGTGACTTCACGGCTGTTTTAACCAAACTGAAGCGGGTCAATCCGGATGTTATTTACATGAGTGTCTATCAGCCGGAAGGCTCCAAGATGATCCGGCAGGTACGCAAGCTTGGTCTCACCTCCGACTTTGTTAGTGAAGATGCGGTCTTTCATCCGAAGTTTTTGGAGGTCGGCGGCCCTGCGGCTGAGGGTGTATACCTGACATTTGCCAAAGCCCCGGATACCCCCGAGCGGCGTGAGTTTGAAGCCACCTACAAAAAAATGTGGAAGGTGAAAGACATCGGATCTTACGCTTATTATGCTTATGATGCCGGCATGATGGCGCTGGCGGCGATTAAAAAGGCCGGTACCACCCAGGCCGACACGCTGCAAACAACGATTCGCGGTAACAACTGGCCCGGTATCACCGGCAACATCAAGTTTGACGCCCATGGCGATCGCAAATTAGCGCATATTGTCTGGGTGGTAAAAGATAACAAGTTTGTTCCGCATTGGGATCCGCTAACCGGCGAAGATCTGTAACATGCTATTGGACCGGGCGAAGCAGCGCCCGGTCCAATTTTTTATTTGCTGAGGATTATCACTGAATGGAACTATCGGCGTTTATTTTACAGCAAACGATCAATGCGATTTTTTTGGGGAGTATTTATTCCCTGATCGCCCTGGGCTATACGATGGTCTACGGTATCATCGAGCTGATCAATTTTGCCCACGGCGAACTGTTTACGGCCGGAGCGTTTATCGGTGTTATCGTTCTGACGGCCCTGCAGCAGGCCGGTTGGGTGGAAAGTCATTTTATCCTGACCCTGTTTATCGTCTTCGGATTGGCCATGGCCTATGTGGCCGTCCTGGGCGTAGCCTTGGAGCATGTGGCCTACAAGCCGTTGCGTAACTCCTCCCGTTTGGCAGCCCTTTTGAGCGCCCTGGGAATGTCCATCTTTTTATCCAATGGCATGATGCTCAGCCAGGGCGTGTCCGATCGAGCCTACCCCCAGGTTTTCGGCATGGAAGGACTCGAAATTTTTGGCGCCCGGATCAGCAACGGGCAGATCTTTATTATTTTCCTGGCGCTGGCGCTTATGATCGGGTTGAATCTGTTTGTCCATCGCAGCCGTTTAGGAAAAGCCATGCGGGCCACAGCCCAAAACCGTATGATGGCGCGCATGTTAGGCATCGATATCGACCAGACGATTCGAATTACATTTATGATCGGTCCGGCCCTAGGTGCCGCTGCGGGCGTTATGGTGGGGCTCCATTACGGCGCCGTTCGATTCGATATGGGTTTTATTTTCATGATCAAGGCATTTGCGGCCGCCATCTTGGGCGGCATCGGCTCCATTCCCGGAGCAATGTTAGGAGGTATGATTATCGGGGGGATCGAAGTGGCCTGGGCG
The DNA here is from genome assembly GCA_964572695.1 of uncultured Desulfobacteraceae bacterium. Taxonomy (GTDB): domain Bacteria; phylum Desulfobacterota; class Desulfobacteria; order Desulfobacterales; family CAZHA01; genus CAZHAH01. The sequence goes on along the minus strand of CAZNFS010000002.1, from coordinate 23,090 downwards.
GCCTTCCTTCCCAGCGCCTGGAAGGATGTTACCACTTTTGTCGTCCTGATCTTGGTGCTGTATTTCCGCCCCAGCGGTCTTTTAGGTGAAAGCGAAAGCGCGGTGCGGGTCTAATGATACAGCGAGAAATCAAAAAACTGGTCACATATACCTTTTTCCTGGCCATTATCCTCATACCCATGCTGGGATTCAGGAGCACGAGCTTCGAAGGCGGTCGGGTGTTCAAAACCCTGGGGCTTTTTGTGGCGATCATTGTTTTGAATTCTATTGTCACCATGATCCGCAGCCGCCGTAAAACCGATGAAATCCAGAAAAGACCTTTAACGGAAAGAATCGGCGAACAGATTAATCGGGTTCCGAAAATATTTACACTGGGTGGATTGTTTGCACTGGCGGCTATATTCCCCATGTTCGCCGATAATTACATGGTCGATGTGGGCATTACCTGTCTGATCTACGTGACACTGGGGCTGGGACTCAATATTGTGGTCGGGCTGTGCGGACTCCTCGATCTCGGCTATATCGCTTTTTACGCTGTGGGGGCCTACACCTATTCCCTGTTGAATCTCAAATTTGGCCTTGGATTCTGGTCGGCCCTGCCCATGGGTGTTGTTTTGGGTATGGTTGCCGGGTGTATCATCGGATATCCGACCCTGAAGATGCGCGGCGATTATCTGGCTATCG
>CAZNFS010000002.1:0-22396 GCA_964572695.1 uncultured Desulfobacteraceae bacterium | reverse complement strand
CACGTTGGGGTTCGGGGAAATTGTGCGCCTGGTTTTAAATAACTGGGATTCATTGACGGCCGGGCCCAACGGTCTTTTCGGAATGAAACGTCCCGCCTTGTATTACCCGAGTTTCGACGAAGGGGGCTTTACCTGGACCACCTATTATTTAAAATCACTGCCCGCATTGTATTATTTTATTTTGGGCATTGCGATATTGACGATTATCGGTGTGCGGCGCCTGGACCACTCCCGCATCGGCCGCGCCTGGATTGCCATCCGTGAAGATGAAACCGCAGCCGAGTTAAGCGGCGTGGCCTATGCTCTGGGTGCAGCCTTTGCCTCTGTGGCGGGCGCTTTTTTTGCAGCCAAGCTGAGCTACACTAACCCAAACTTTTTCCTGTTTATGGAATCTTGTATTGTGCTGTGCATCGTAGTTCTGGGAGGTGTCGGTAGTATTCCGGGTATTGTCGTGGCGGGATTTGTTCTGATCGTGGCCCCGGAAGTTTTTCGGGAACTGGAAAGTTACCGTATGCTGGCCTTCGGCGCCATCATGACCACAATGATGATCTTCAAGCCGGAAGGCTTGATCCCTGCCTCCCGCCGCCGGCGTGAGTTGCATGTAGGGAACCAACGCAACAAAAGAGATTAGGAAGATGGCGGACCGCGACACGATTCTTGAACTCAAAGACGTTCATACATACTACGAGAATATTCATGCCCTGAAAGGGATTTCGCTCGCCATCCCCAAAGGGCATATCGCCTGTTTGATCGGGGCCAACGGTGCCGGCAAATCGACGACCCTTTTGACGGTTTTCGGGGTTCAACCGGCGCGCTCGGGTGAAATTAAATATAAAAACAAACCGATTCAGAATTTGCGCCCCGAGCAGGTAGCGGCCCTGGGCATGGCCCAGGCACCGGAAGGCCGGCAGTTGTTTCCGCGCATGAGCACCGGTGAAAACCTGGAAATGGGTGCCTTTTTAAGAAGAGATAAAGAGGGCGTGGCCGAGGATATGGAGTGGGCGTTGAGCCTGTTTCCGGCCTTAAAAGATCGGCGAGCCCAGCTGGCCGGTACTTTAAGCGGTGGTGAGCAGCAGATGCTGGCCATCGCGCGTTCACTGATGGCCAAACCCGAGCTTTTGCTGCTGGATGAGCCCTCCCTCGGGCTTGCGCCCAAGCTGGTGGAAACCATCTTTGAAACCATTATACAGATCAATCAGGGCGGAACCACCATTTTCTTGGTGGAACAAAATGCGCATATGGCCTTGAGTATTTCGACCACCGGGTATGTGATGGAAACCGGCCGGATTGTGCTAATGGACAAAGCTGAGGCACTTCTGGAAAATGAGAAAGTCCGCAAGGCTTACCTGGGCGAAACCTAACCTGCATTCTGCAGGCGCCCGAAGCTTCCCTCTGCTTAACTCCCCTTATTCCTTCAACGTCTTTTAATTATTGAGGAGACTGTTTCCATGGAAATGTAACCGGGATCATCGGTGTGGAAATCTCGGGCAGCGAGGGCTTCCCGGCGATTAATTGGAAAGTATTGGGCCTGAAGTGAAGGGGCGTTTGCGAAGAATTTTGACTCGGAGTCTTTTTTTTCCGAATACTTTGGCTTTTTTGAACTCATCGCGCTTCATGGCAATATCGACTCGATTTTTGAAACGTCGATGCATTCGATCGCTAACTCGGTAAATGCCGAAATTTTCAATGAAGAGTTCGGTACCAATCGGAACGAAATTGGCCGCACAGCGTTTTTTGCCCGAATTGAGCGCATTGCATAAATCTTCACCGCTGGCTGATATACAAGGGTCCCCCCAAGTTTGATCGGGATCGCCGACATTGTAGGCGGTTACAACCCTTATCTTATCACTGATCACTTCGTAAATGGGGGCTTTGGGGACAGCGAAATTGCCTGACGATGTTATCCGTGCTATAGAAAATCGTTCTCCGGCTTCGGCTTCGGGGAGACCGCAGCATAGGATCGCTAATGAAGAATAAACTAATAATTTAAACTGGTTATTCAATGTTTTTTTTAAAACCTGCCTTGGCTCAATCAAATTTTAAGGGCTAACATAACTACGAATCCGGGGATGTAAACCCCATGATGGTAAAATACCGCAATGTGGCATGAAAAATCTGACTCGCGCCCCGCCGCGACTCAATACCGGCAATCTAAAGTGTTTTGCGCGAGACAATTCAGTCAGAGAACAAGGTTTTTATGAATAGCAATCCTAACCATGCGTCCGGCGCACCAGAAAAAGATGGTTCCAGCATGTATCCTCCAAGGCTTTCGGCATTGAAGAAGACTGAAAAAGCGATCCTGTTCCTGGGTCTTGTCTGCGTGGTCGCTTTTGCAGCCATTACGGTCAAACGGGGTGCTTTTCTCAAACGTCCCATGACCGATGCCCAGGTATTCTTCCGGGCCGCGTGGGCAATTCAAAGTGATGTCTCTATTTTTGATGTAGCCGACGATAATGGATGGCATTTTCACTACCCCCCGACTTTGGCCATTGCCCTGCGCCCCCTCGCCAATGCCCCGCGCGGGCGTGCTGATTTGCCCTGGTCTTTGTCCTACCCGGTTTCACTGTTCATCTGGTTTTTCCTGGGATTGCTGGCACTGCTTTATGCCGTTGCTCTTTTTGGAAATGCATTGGACCGCCATGTTCTAAACGTCCCGCTGGCCGATGGTTTTTTTAATAGATGGTGGCTTTTGCGTTTGGGTCCACCGCTGGCCTTTCTGTGTCTGGCCGGCCACAGTTTAGGGCGCGGCCAGGTCACGACATTGCTGCTCCTGTCCATGGTCGGATTCACCGTGGCCTATGCAGACAAACGCCCTATTGCTGCGGGTCTGTGGCTGGCACTGGGAATCACCATTAAAATCTTTCCCGGAATTTTGGTCCTGGTACCTCTTGTGCGCAGAGATAAAAAATGTCTTGGGGCTATTGTTATCGGCTGTGTCGTCGGATTGTTTGTTATCCCCGCCCTGTTCATGGGCCCGGCCCAAACCATTGCCGTCTACACGGAGTGGACTCAGAAACGTTTATTGGGCCTGGCGTCAGGGGATGCGGGGGGTATGTCCTCGGAACTAAGCCCCCTGTCCTACGACATGGTCGGTTTTGGAGCCGTGTTCGCCCGTTTAGCAAATCTTATCCTGACTGAGCCGGTCACGACTCTGGCAAACTGGACGCGTTGGGCTCACTGGGGTTGCGCCTTTATTTTGATTGGAGCGATCCTTTGGGCGGGAAAGGGGCGGGCATGGTCTGTAACCCATCCCCAGCCACATAGTGCCTCCGGGTTGTTACATTTTGGTGCATTAATCATAATGGTAAGCGTGCCCGTCGTCACAGTAGCTCAAACCCATTATGGAACCCTCGGCATCCCGCTTTTCATGTTGCTTGTAGCCGGAAAATGGCGTCAACGGGGTACCTCAGGGCTGGTAACCAAGGCGACTCTTTTCGGGGGTCTGGTCTGGATCGCCTTTTTACTGACGGGGTTCAAAGAGAATCTTCTGTCAACAATTGGATGGCTTACCTTCTTGCTGACGGGACTCATTCTCGTTGGCCTGCAAAAATTTAGGCAGTATCGATTCCAATAGATCACCCCGTGCGCAACACTGAAAATCATGGCCTAAACCTCTTCAAAGACACATCCGGTGTGTTTCAATAAAATAAAACGAACAGCAACGGTATTGTAACAATATATGGATAAACAAAAAAAATTTCTGTCAGTCATTATCCCCGCATATAATGAAAGCGAGCGGATTACGAATACGCTTTTGGAGATCGATCTTTATTTGAGTAAAAAGGACTATGATTATGAAATAATTGTGGTCAATGACGGTTCCAGGGACCATACGGCCCCGGGTGTTAGTAAGCTGACTGAGCTGGTTAAGAATTTAAGGCTAATTGATAACCGGGACAACCATGGCAAGGGTTGGGTTGTGCGGCAGGGTATGCTTGAATCCTTAGGCCGGATTCGGCTTTTTATGGATGCCGATAATGCCACAACCATAAATCATTTTGATAAGGTAATTCCGTTACTGGAACAGGGTTATGAGGTGGTTATTGGTTCGCGTGACAGCAAGGATGCGGCTGGAGCCAGGCAGGCTGTGGCCCAGTCGTTTTTAAAAAGGCTGTTGGGCAACCTGGGTAATCTTTTGATTCAAATGCTGGCTGTGCCGGGTATTTGGGACACCCAGTGCGGCTTTAAGGTGTTTAGAGATAGAGCCGCCAGGGATATTTTCAGCCGTTCTTTGATTGACGGCTGGGGGTTTGATATTGAAGCTTTGGTTCTGGCCCGTAAACGAGGCTACAAGATAGGGATTATCCCGATTAATTGGACTAATGATCCCAACAGCCGGGTCGGATGGAAAGGCTATTTAAACACTTTCAGGGAACTATTTAAAATTAAATGGAATTTGATTATAGGGAAGTATGCTAAAAAATAAAATATCAGGCCTCAAAGTCGATATGTTTCACAGTTGCCTCGGCCTGGGTCCGAATTTCCTCCAGCGCTTTGCGCACATCGGTATGCAAAGGGGCCGGTGCATGGGTTTTCAAGATTTCACGCGCCTTTTCGGCGGCCAGCTGCCCCCAGTCCTTTTGGCCTTTCTCCGTCCAGTCTGCCAGGTTGTCGCGGTTGCATAAATGAGGGGCCCAGTGCTCTTTGCGGAAGAAATTCATAGTGTGCCCTGAGGACAGAAATTCTCCTCCGGGCCCCACCTGTCGAATCACGTCCAGGCCGATATGGGTGTCATCGAGTTCAAAGCCGCGCATCAGCCGCCTGACATAACTGATGATTTCAGAACACATCACCAGCCCGCCGGGATGACCGATCAGTCCCTGCCCCAAATAACCGATGTCATGCACCAGATTGGCACCGTGCAGGGCGTCGGCCATGATGGAAATGCTCCATTCCATGCCGGCCTGCTGATCCAGGCAGTTGGCGTCGCTGACTCCCGCAGTTCCCCACATGGGCAACCCGTAGTAGTGGTACAAATCGGCGCAGGCGGAGAGCGCCAGACGATATTCGGGGCAACCGTAAACACAGGTGGAAGTGCGCATATCAATCGTGGATGTACCGAACCCTGATATGATGGGCGCACCTTTGGTCCTCAACTGGTGCATTACCAGGCCGCTCAATGCCTCGGCGTTGCCGACGGTGATCGCGCCGGCCAGGGTTACGGGTGCACTGGCGCCTGACATCATGCCCGGTGTGTAGCAAACCGGGACGCCGTGATCGGCGCAAAAAAACAGTTTTTGAATGGCCCCGATGGTATGGGTCAGGGGGGTCAGCGGCTCGGAATAGTGGATTTGGATCGGTTTTTCTCGCAAAATATCGGCACCGCCAACCACTTCGGCTGCCAATTCATTGATCAGGGCGATGTCTTCCAGCCCGGCGGCGGTGTAGAAAATCGGTTTGATGGAGTTTTCGAGCTCAGCCTTGAATGAATCCAGACACATCAAACGGGTTGGGGAGTCATGTGGCAGGGCGTAGGAGCCGATAAAGTCGATATCTTCAAGTGCATCGGCGATAAGGGCCGCATTGGCCACATCCGTGAGTCGTGATGGCCTGAGTTCCCCCGTATCCAAATCGTATGTCTGGATCAAATCGGTTCCCATCCCGAAATGAACCCGGCGGCCCTCAAGGCGCATGGCCTCCTGGCCCAAGCGGTTGAAAATGGTGATCCGAGACGGTGCGCTTAAGATGGCCTCTTCCACCAACCAGTTGGGGATTTTGACCAGATTGTCCTCTTTTACCCGGCAACCCGCGTCCTGCAGCATGTGAACCGCCTCGGGCAGCATTACGCGTACACCCACCGACTCCAGCAACTCCAGGGTTGCATGGTGGATGTTTTTGATCTGTTCCACCGACAACAAGCGATAGGTCGGTACACATTGAGACTTAAATCCGGAGTGCATATTCTTTCCCTTTCTATAAAAATTTTTCTCTTATCTTGCCGGCATAGAGGTCAACGTGCTTCTCCATTGCCCGTCTGGCTCCCTGCGGATCTTTTTGTTCCAGCGCCTCCAGCACGGAGCTCAGATTTTGGGCCAGCAGGGAGTAGTCGAGGGCGTTGAGACCGATGTGATACCAAATTCTGAACATCACGCTATGCAGTCTTCGCAAAACTTTAATCAGTTTCCGGTTTTGGGTGGCTTCATAGAGCGTCTGGTGGAATCGGGTGTCAAAGTATTCGGAAATGTTTGGCATTGAATGGCTTTCCGGAATTTCATGTTCCGCTTTTTGCAAGATGGCCCGCATTTGCTCCAATTGGGCCGGGCTGATTCTTTCGGCGGCCAGGCTGCCGGCAAACCCTTCCAGTTCGCGGCGAAGTTCCACCAGTTCGCGGACTTCGGATACATCCACGGGCATGACCATATGGCCGTGGCGCGGGAGTGTATTTATTAACTCTTCTTCTTCAAGCTTAAGGAGCACATCCCGCAAAGGCGTTCGCCCAATGCCGAATTGTTCCATGAGGTCCTTTTCGGTTAGAATCTTGCCCGGTTGGATGATATTGGAGATGATTTGAAAACGCATCTCCTCGTAAACCTCATTTTTGTTCATACAAACCCCCATTGCGCAATTTAGGCATGATGGATAGAAAAAGATATTTAAGCGTACCGAATGTTCCGAAACCATACAGAAGAATATTTTTATTGTCAATAATAATATATTATAAATATATCTTGTAAATACGAATATGATATATTAATACTGTTAGGTAGGGTTGTATTTGATAAGTTTTCGAGCTTTAGTTTTATATCGTCTAATGTGTTATGCATTCTCGTAATATTGGGAAAAAGACTAAAGTCAAAACCAGCTGAACCTTTGAACCAGGAACCATTGAACCCGTAAACGGTTAAAATAAAAGGAGGTATATCGATGTTATTTGAAGCGCTTTGCCAGGCGGTAGAATCCGGCAAAACAAGTGAGGCTGAAGACGTAACACGTAAACTTCTGGGAGAGGGCAATGATCCCCTCCAGATGATTTCAGCGCTCACCGAGACGATGAATAAGCTTGGAGACCAGTTTTCGCGTCTGGAGATATTTCTGCCCCAGTTGATGCTGGCGGGGGAAGCATTGGCAGCCGTGGTTGATATTCTCCGCCCCAAGATAATGGAGGCGGGCGAACAGGGGGCTCCCAAAGGCAAGGTCGTGATCGGCGTCGTCAAAGGTGATATGCATGAAATCGGAAAGAATATCGTGAAGTTGATGCTCGAGACCAACGGATTCGAGGTAAAGGACCTGGGATACGACGTGGATTCAGTCGCATTCATCAAAGAGGCGGAGGCCATGGGAGCAGACATCATCGGAGCTTCATCCCTGATGACCACCACCATGCCGGGACAGAAGGAGATCATCGAACTCTTAAAAGACAAGGGTCTCAGAGACCGTTACAAAGTGGCCATTGGCGGTGCGCCAACAGGCCAGGAGTGGGCGGATAAGATCGGTGCCGACCTGTGGTGCGAGGATGCCGGCTCGGCTCCCCGGTTGATGGCGGAACTTTTAAAGAAGCAATAACAACTAAGTGATTAAGGAGGATTTACCATGTCTACTCCCTATCGTCTTTGGGAAATTTTACAGAGGTCCAATACAGGTCCGCATTGCGATGAAGATGATTTCCTGCCAAAAATATTCACACCGAAGCTGCAGGAGGTCATCAATAAATATGAGATAAAATATGATCCTAAAACCCCCGTGCCTGCAGACGACGATCTATCTGACAGGGTGTGGCAGGCCGGCTGGGAGTTATTTCGTGAGGTGGGCCTTTATAACACTGACACTCACCGGATCATTCAGGTTACGGATGGGGAAATCAAGGAAGCGCTCTATATGATAAAGGGTGCCTACTGGGTTGGAGCCGGAAAAGATGCCGTTTTATGGAAAAAACGCGAGGTGGAGGACCGCGAGCCGCCCTTTTGCATCTTCAGCCCGGACATAACGTGTGATGAGAATTTGCACCAGTCCATGTGCCTGGCCTATCTCAAGGAGCCGCTCCTGGATGGTTTTTGCGCCCCCATTTTAGAGGACACCATCGGCCAGCGGATCGCATCCGGGTCTCCGACTGAAATCAACGGGTGTACCCAGCATATATACAACCTGCGACTGGCGGCAAAGCAGGTCGGCCGGCCGGGTGTTTTTCTTGTTGCCGTCGGAACCGCAGAGCACGACAGTGGTCAGATTGCCGTATCTGACAACGAGTGGGGAGTGCGAACCACCGATTCTCGACTCGTTGGTACGCTGACCGAATTTAAGACGGCCGACACGCTGCTGAATCGGGCAGTCCACTACGCTCAATACGGATGCTATACCGGCAATCTTACGGGCCCCATCTACGGCGGCTGGTGTATGGGCTCGGAAGGAGTTGCCGTTACACTGGTGGCCTACAGTCTCAGCGGCCTGTGCATCCATGGTGCCATCTACAACCAGCATTTTCCCTTTCACCTGCATTGGGGCTCCAATACGACCAGAGAACTTCTTTGGCCGATCAGCGTGGCCGGCCAGGCCATGGCGCGTAACAGCAAACTCCTCAGTACCTCCAACGGTTTCTCAAACGCGGGTCCCATGACCGAAATGGTCTTATACGAAACGGCCTGTCATGCCCTCGTCAGCACCGTATCCGGGTGGCATCTGTGGGAAATGGCCTCGGCGCGAAATAAATATAAAAACCGGGCCACGCCGATGGAGGCCAGGATCGGCATGGAAGTGGGCCATGCCGTTGCGCGTCAGGGCATGAAAAGGGCGCAGGCCAACGAGCTGGCCCTGAGGCTTTTGTCGAAATACGAAGACAGGGCGGCCGATGCCCCCATGGGTAAGGAATATCCGGAGTGTTATGAAGTGGCCACGGCTCTGCCGACCCAGGCGCATTTTGATATGTACCGCCGGGTTAAAGATGAACTGGCTGAAATGGGTATCGAATTTCCGTACTGATGGCGTCGCAAAAAGTCCCATCTACTGCGTTGTAATATTTTTTCAGAAACTCGGCATACTACATGTATAGCCTCGTTCCTGAAAAAACATTACGCCTTGTATATGAACCTTTTTACTTAGCCATCTATAGTTCAATTCGCGACTTTTACGAGATCATCATGTTTTAGCTGACAGGAGTAATCGATGAAGATCCAGACCGTTATCAAAGACGGAATCATTCAAACCCTGTGCCGGCAGTGCGACATGCACTGCGGGTTGAATGTGCACATCGCCAAAGGTAAGATCCGCAAGGTCTCCGGCTTAAAAGAGCACCTGCATTCAAGAGGGCGAACTTGCGCCAAAGGGCGTGCGGCCGTGGATCTGGTGTATCATCCTGATCGGTTGCTCAAGCCGTTGAAGCGAAATGCGGACGGCACTTTTTCGGAGATCTCGCATGAAAGGGCCATGGACGAGATCGCGGAAAAGATTCGCGGTATTAAAGCAAAACACGGTGCCAGGGCTTTGGGCGCCTGGACCGGCGAGGCGGTCGGGTTTTTTCAGCAGCGTGAATACGCACGTCGTTTTGTACACGCCTTTGGCTCCCCCAACTATTTTTCGGCCGACTCTGTATGCTCGATCTCCCGTCACATGGCCTACTGTATGGTCCAGGGGTATTGGGAGCCTTATACGGATTATGAGCATTCCGATGTCGTATTGCTGTGGGGCACGAATTTCGGGATTACCCACATGCCCTACATGAATCTCATCGACAACGCACGCAAGCGAGGGGCAAAGCTCATTGCCATAGACCCCAGACGGACGCAAGTGGCGCGAAAGGCCGATATTTTTGCACAAATTCTCCCGGGCACGGATGGGGCTTTGGCCTGGGGCCTGGCCCGGTATCTCATTCAAAACAAAAGCTATGACCGTGAGTTTGTGGAAAATTACAGCATCGGTTTCGACATCTTCGAGGCCTACGCCCGGAAGTTCACATTAAACTTCGTAGAAGCCCAAACCGGCATTAAGAAAGAGATGATTATCCAAATCGGGGAGATGATCGCGCAAAAGCGGCCCAAAATTGCCGTCATTCCCGGTATTTCGCTGGAACACCAGCCCAACGGATCCAACACCATACGGGCCATCGCGTGCCTGGCAGGCCTTGCCGGTGCGGTTGATACCGAGGGGGGCGCGCTTTGGCCGGAGGCGATGGGGACCCGGGCCTTGACGCTCTATGACGAGCTTCCTTTGCTCCATGAAGAGCCCGTTGGGGCGGACAAATACCCCCTCCTCTATCAGCTCGGCAAAGAATGCCATTCCATCTCAGCGATGGACTATATGCTCGGCCGGGGCGAATATCCGCTGCGCGGGTTGATTGTAACCGGAGCCAATCCGGTTCTCAGCAACCCGCACGCCAAAAAGGTGAGGGAGGCCTTTTCGGGCCTTGATCTCCTGGTTTTCAAAGATCTTTTCCTGACCGCCAGCGCAAAGCTGGCCAATTATGTACTCCCGGCTGCATCTTTTCTGGAAAGATCGGAGATGCATGTCCAATCCTACCGGCAAATGGTGACATTGTCGACCCGGGTTCTGGAAATTCCCGGCGTCCAAACCGAATATGAGTTCTGGCATGAACTGGCGCACCGGCTTGGCCTGGGCGAATCTTATTTTCCCTGGGAAAAAGAAGAAGATGCCCTGAAATGGATTTTGGAACCCACCGGCATCGACCTTGAGGAACTGAAAACGCATCCTCAGGGCTATGTTTACCGGCCCATGAGATATAAGAAATATCGAAATCGACCATTTCCGACCTCATCGGGGAAATATGAGTTCGTCTCTCTGACCTTGAAACAGATGGGCTATCCTGAGATTCCCGTGTATCAGGCGCCGGCCTATCGGGAACAGCCCGATTCCGAATATCCCCTGGTCTTGATCACAGGCGCAAGAATGCCGCTCTACCTGCATTCGAGATACCGCAACATCGAACGGTTTAAAACGGCTGTTTCCGAACCCGGGGTTGAGATCCATCCCCAGGATGCAGAAAAACTCGGTATTGAAGACGGAGAACGGGTGCGGGTCATCTCGCAGATCGGCGCAATTGAGGTCCCGGCCGACATCATGCCAGCGAATGGCATTCTGCCCGGCTTTGTTCAGATCTCCCATGGTTGGGATGAAGCCAATGTCAACCTCCTGACCGACGACCGGCAATTGGATCCGATCAGCGGATTCCCAAACTTGAAGCTCGTAGCGGTCAAGATCGAAAAAAAGGTTGAAAGAAAACACCATAATAAGGGAGATAACCGGGAGGCGGTTTCCGGAGTTGTAAAGGAGAATATAGAAGATGGACGAGAATAAGAATCTGTTAAAAGAGATTATGGCGGCAACCATTGCCGGGGATGAAACGCTCTGCGTGGATCTGGCCCGGCAGGTGCTGGAACAGGACCTGGACCCGGTTGAGGCCATACAGGGAGGCTACACCAGGGGCATGCGCATTGTGGGGGAAAAATTCGCCACGATGGAGATCTTTCTGCCGCAGGTTATTCTGGCGGCCGATGCCATGAACGCCGCCCTGGCGGTTCTCAAACCGCATCTGATGCAGCGGGGGGACCGCGGCGTCTCCGGCGTCGTTGTTTTGGGTACGATGCAGGGGGACATACACGACCTTGGCAAGGACATCGTCAAAACCATGCTGCAGGCGGCCGGTTTCACGGTCCACGATCTGGGCCGGGATGTGCCGCTGAGACAGTTTATTGAAAAGGCCGAAGAAACGGATGCCGACATCATCGGCGCCTCTGCCATCTTGACGACGACCATGACCTACATGCCGGATCTGGTGGCGCTTCTGGACGAAATGGGAATACGTGACAAATTCAAGGTCATGGTGGGCGGAGCGCCGATAACGCGCGCGTACGCCGAAAAAATCGGGGCCGATGGCTACGGCGAGAATGCAGAAGAAGCCGTCAGCGTTGCCGAAGGTTTGATGAAAATGAAGGCCGGAAGGAGCGAAAAATGATCGATCTCTGGGAGGTGCTAAGACGCAGCGAAAAGGGACCCTATATCAAGGAAAAGGAGTTTGATCGGAAATTGGGCCTGAAGGCCCGGGATCTGGCCGAAAAATATGACATCCAATATGATCCGGAGCAGGTCATCCCCTCCGATGACGACCTGGCCGATCGCGTATATCGGGCGGGACTGGAACTCTTTCTGGAAATAGGCGTCTATTGCAGGGACACCAGCCGCCTGATCAGTATCAGCCGGGATGAAATAACATGGGCGCTCAAGCATGCGCCCAGGACCGTTACCTACGGTTGCGGCGAGGATGCAAGGGTAATGATCCACAGACGTCCTGAAGATACAACCCCGCCTTATTGTCTTTGTACTCCGGTGGGCTGCACGGTGGCGGAGGAGCGCTTTGTGCCCATGGTGCAAAGCTTTGCCCAGGAACCCCTGGCCGATACCTTCTCAAGCGCCTTTAGCGAAACTGTGCAGGGCCGTGTCATCAAGTCCGGAACACCCCAGGAAGTGGAGGCCGCCATCTGGAATGTTGTCAAGCTGCGTGAAGCGGCCCGGGCTGCAGGGCGGCCCAAGATCGGCATCCACAACCTGGTGTCAAACGCCGAACGGACCGATGCCACCTTGGCCGCCATGCAGGCCGAGTTTGGCGCCCAGCCCAATGACGGACTTGCTATCGCCGCCATTGCCGAGTTGAAAGTCGATTATGAACGCATAAAGAAGACAGTTTTTCTGCGCCATACGGGATACAACACTTACGGTCTGTACGGGCCCTTGATGGGTGGATATGCCGGCGGACCGGAAGCAACGGCCATCACCTATGTGGCGCATCATTTCCTGGGTCTTCTCGCTTTTGAGGCCCAATGGCATGACGGGTTTCCCCTGCACCTTATGCAGGGTTGCAATACCACGCGCGATCTCCTGTGGTTAATCAGTGTCTCGGGCCAGGCCTTAAGCCGCAACACCGATCTTCTGATCGCACTGGCCCCGTTTACGGCCGCCGGCCCGTGCACGGAGATGGTGGTCCACGAAATCGCGGCTTGCGTCCTGGCCGCAACGGTGTCCGGTATGCATCTCAACCTGGTGGCCGTGGCGCGCAATAAACACCCTGAGCGGGCCAGCGGAATGGAGGCCCGTATGGGTGCCGAAACAGGGCATCTGATCGCCGGCTGGGGAATATCGCGGGAGCAGGCCAACCATATCGTCAAAAAAATCCTGGCCGAGTATGAAGAGCGGATACCCGATGCCCCCATGGGCCAATGTTTCCATGAGTGCTATGATCCGGTGACGGTGCGCCCCACCCAGGAATACCTGGATCTCTATGAGCGCTGCAAGGAAAAGCTGGGCGGATTTGGGCTCGATTATTCCATGTTTTGAGCGAGGTTAAGGCATGTCTGGCAAAATCAATACCCACTGCGTTCCCAAATACAGATTGCTGACAGATGAACAAATCAAGGCGTTTCATCGGGCGACACTTGACATTCTGGAGACGGTGGGGGTGAGGGTGCTCCATAAGGAAGCGCTCAGTATGCTAAGGGATGCAGGCTGTCGAATCAGTAAAGATGATACGGTTCAAATTCCAAACACTTTGGTTGAGGAATGTATCCAAAGTGCACCTTCGGGCATCACCCTTTTTGACCGGCAGGGGAACGAGGCCATGCATCTGGAGGGAAACCAGGTCCATTTCGGCTTGGGGACCGATCTCCTCCAGACCTATGACTTGGAGACCAACGAACTGAGGCCGTCCTGCCTCAAGGATGTGGCCGATGCCGCCGTTGTGGCGGATTATTTGGACGAGATCGATTTTATCGCCTCGCATGCCTTTCCCAATGAAGTGCCCGGCAATCTGGCCTTTATCGCCGAGTTCAAGGCGCTGATAGAAAATTCGGTCAAACCGATTTATTTTACTTCCGCCGGGGCGGAGGACCTGCAGTTCATCCTAAAGATGGCTGCGGCCGTGTCCGGAAGCGCCCAAAGACTCAGGGAAAAACCGTTCCTGATCCACTATGCCGAACCGATCAGCCCCCTGGTCCACTCGCAGGGAGCGGTCAATAAGTTGCTTCTTTGTGCTGACAGGGGCATTCCGCTCAATTACGTTCCGGCCTTGATGGCCGGCGGAACCGGGCCGGTGACCATGGCCGGATCCATCGCCGTGGCCAATGCCGAGGCCTTAAGCGGGTTGGTTATCCACCAGCTACACGCCCAAGGCGCGCCCATGATATCGGGTTTTAGCGTGACGCCTCTGGATATGCGCACGGGGAACACGGTTTACGGTAGCCCCGAAGAACGCTTAACCCACACCGCCTGCACGCAACTCTATCATTTTTACGGGATTCCGGTCTGGGGTGAAGCCGGGTGTAGTGATTCCAAGGCCATTGATCAGCAGGCGGCCATGGAGTCGGCTTACCAGATCCTGATGGGGGCCCTTGAAGGATGCAATCTTATTCATGACGTTGGTTATCTGGGGCAGGGCCTTATCGGAAGCCCGGCTTCGATTGTGATGTGCAGCGAGATGATCAGTTATGTCAAACGTATCCTGCGCGGCTTTGAGATTAACCCGGAGAGTCTTGCCATTGATTTGATCCGGGAAGTGGGGCCGGGTGGAAATTTTCTGGCCGAGCCGCACACCTATGAATTTATGCGCAAGGAGCACTGGGTCCCCAGGTTCATCAACCGCGACAACCCCGAGGTTTGGGACAGCCGGGGACGTCCGGCCTATTTAGAGATCATCACCCAAAAGGCCAAAGATATTCTCCATAATCACAGACCCCAACCCTTGTCGGAGGAAACGGTGAACCAAATGGAAGAGATTTACCAGCAGGCGGAAGATGCTTTGACCGACCGCTTCCTTTCGGCTTGAGTAAAACTGTGAACGCCTACAAAAGGTCTTTACGACCTTGCCGTGGCGAGGTATAAGGAACTTCGAAATCAACTGAACCCACAATCGTTTCCTAATGGCAGCTTCAATCTATAAAATCTGCAAACGAAATCACATCTTTGATATTTCGGCATATCTGATTCTTATGATCGGGATCGTGTTTTTTCTCCTCAAAGGCGCTGAAGATCAAGGGTATTACTGGCAGTGGTTTCGGATTCCCCGCTTTCTGTATAAGTTTGATGACGGCCGATTCATCGCCGGCCCTGTCCTTGAAGGGTTGAAGATTACGCTTAACATCACCTGGATCAGCCTTATTTTGACCTATATCATCGGGCTCGTCACGGCATTGATGCGACTCTCCAACTCTTTGCTTGCAAGGGGCGTTGCCCGTGTTTATCTCGAGCTTACGCGTAATACGCCCTTATTGGTGCAGATATTCTTTATGTACTTTGTCGTCGCACCGGTTCTGGATATCGATCGGTTTGCCGCCGGAGTTCTGGCATTGAGCCTGTTTGAGGGGTCTTACGCTTCAGAAATCTACCGTGCCGGTATTGTTTCCGTCAACAAGGGGCAGTGGGAAGCCTCTTACACACTGGGGCTCAGCACTTACCAGAACTATCGCTACATCATATTGCCGCAGGCCATAAGGCGCATCCTTCCGCCCTTGACCAGCCAGGCGGTGTCCCTGATCAAGGATTCGTCTCTGGTCAGTGTCATCGCCATTTATGAGATGACTATGAATGCCATGGAAATCGCCTCGGAAACATTTCTGGTATTTGAGATATATTTTACCATCGCGGCGATTTATCTGGCCTTGGCGCTCACACTGTCGCGGGTTGTGGCCTATTTTGAAAGGCGATACAAGGTTGCTTCTTAAATTGCCCCCGCTGTCGTGGCAATTTGCGATAAAATAAAAAACGACAAGGCATCTTGTCATGACTAAATTGAGATACCCAAATGAGTACCAAACAATTAGGTGATTACATTATTCACATTGATGGGATCGACAAGACCTTTGACAACGGTGTCGTAGCGCTGAAAAATTTTTCCACGAAAATACGCCGCAGCGAAGTGGTCGTGATCATCGGCCCCTCCGGGTCTGGAAAGTCCACATTTCTAAGATGTTTGAACGGACTGGAGGAAATTGATTCAGGCTCGATTACCATTGACGGCACCCCGCTTGACGACAATAAAAAGAACAGGCTGGAAATCCGTAAGGAAGTGGGTATGGTGTTTCAGCACTTTAACCTTTTCCCGCATTTGACCGTACTGAAAAACATCACGCTGGCGCAGATGCTTGTTCGCAAGCGGTCCAAAAATGAGGCCCATGACGCCGCCATGCAACTGTTGCAGAAAGTGGACATTTCAGAAAAAGCGGAATCTTTCCCGGACCAGCTCAGCGGCGGGCAGCAACAACGAGTAGCCATCGCCAGGGCGCTTGCCATGAAGCCCAAGGTGATGATGTTCGATGAAGCCACAAGTGCATTAGATCCGGAGATGATCGGAGAGGTTCTGGCGGTGATGAAGGATCTGGCGCTTGAGGGCATGACCATGGTCGTCGTGACACACGAAATGGGGTTTGCCCGCGAAGTCTGCGACTGGGTTATTTTCATGGAAGATGGCATGAAGGTGGAGGAAGGTACGGCCGATCATTTTTTTACCGATCCGCAAAAAGATCGCACCAAACTTTTCCTCAGTCAGATCCTTTAACATGCCGGTGATGCAGGAAATAAAAGAGAAAGGAGGGAAGACCAAAGGTTAACTTTGAAATTTTGGTAAACAATCAAAGAAAGGAGAGCAAGACAATGAAAAAAGAGAGGATTAGAAAAGGAAGTATTCTGGCAATAACCACAGCCCTTCTGCTGGCCCTGGTGTTCTGTTTTGCAGGGTCTGCCTGGGCCGATGATATCAACAAGCAGATTGCCAAATCCAGCATCATCGACAAGGTGGTGCGCAAAGGCAAGCTGCGGGTCGGGCTGTCCTCTTTTGTGCCCTGGGCGATGCAGGACAAAAAGGGAGCATGGATCGGATTTGAAATCGATGTCGCCAAACAACTGGCAAAGGACATGGGCGTCAAGATCGAGTTCGTGCCCACCAAGTGGGAAGGCCTCATTCCATCCTTGCTTACCGGAAAATTTGATCTGATTGTTGCCGGCATGACGGGTACGCCCCAGAGAGCTTTGAAAATCAATTTTACGATTCCATATGATTATTCGGGGATGAATGTCGTGATCCACAAAAATTTCGCCGCCGGTGTGACCGGTTATATGGATCTGGACAAGAAAGGGAACACGATTATATCGCGGGTCGGGACCACCGGTGGCGCTTTGGCTAAAGCAACATATAAAAAAGCCAAGGTGCGGTTGTTTCCCGATGAAGGACCCATGGTGCAGGAACTCCTGAATGGCAAGGCCACGGGCCTGCTGGCCTCGGCGCCTCAGCCGGCGCAATTGGCCGCCAAATATCCCGATACCCTGATACTCCTGGATGAAAACCTGGTGCAACAACCGATTTGCATCGGCGTTCCCAAGGGTGACCCGGATACGCTGGCCTATTTGAATAACTGGATTAGGACTGTGCGCAACAACGGCTTCATCCAAAAAAAGGTCGACTATTGGTGGAAGAGTTTGGAATGGGAATCGCTGCTGCAATAGATTTCCGGACTGACATAGACCGCAATGGTGCCGGTAAGTTCAACCGGTGCCATTGCGATGCGACAACGGATCTGCAGGAAGTTTCATGTACAAGAAAAACCTCCGACTGAAAAAATCGGATTTTATTGTCGGTACCCTATTGTTGTTGATGGGTGTTGCCACCTATTACCGGGTTGAAATCGGTCTCAACTACACTTGGCACTGGGAAAAAATTCCGCAATTCCTGTTCCGCTTTGATGAGGAAAGCGGAAAGTGGGTATCCAACGTGTTGATGTGGGGCCTGTACAACACCATCCGGCTCAGTATATTCGGTACCATCCTGGCTATCGTACTGGGTACGATCATGGGTATTTGCCGTTCAACCAACGTGGTGTTCCTGCGCCTGGTCAGTGGGACCTATGTTGAAACCATGCGCAACCTGCCGCCCCTGGTGATCATTTTTATTGTCTATTTCTTCATCGGTAACCACCTCTTGCCATACAGTGGCATAGGGGAAGCTTTAGAAGGGCGGGACAACCTCCTGGTGAGCCTTATAACGTTTTGCCTCGCACCGCCGGAACAGCTCACCACTTTCCTGTCCGCGTTGTTTACCCTGGCGATCTTTGAAGGTGCTTACATCACAGAAATTGTCAGGGCGGGAATCCAGTCCATCCGCAAAGGGCAGTGGGAAGCGGCCCATTCTTTGGGCATGACAAGATACCAGCAGATGAGGCACATCATATTGCCTCAAGCATTCCAGCGTATTTTGCCACCCCTGGCCGGGCAGTTCATTTCCCTGATTAAGGACTCAGCCGTCGTTTCGGTGATTTCCATCCCCGAGCTATCCTTCAGGGCAAATGAACTGATGACAGGTACCCTGCTCACCATGGAAATCTGGATTACAGTCACGGTCATGTACCTATTACTTACACTGCCCTGCTCGCTTGCAATCCAAAAATTAGAAAAGTATGTTGCCCAAGGGCTGCGGTAATACCCAAACGCAGAAAAACTAAAGGCCTACGACAATTCATTCAAAAAACACCCCGGTCCCTTAATTATTTAGTGTCCATCCAGAAATGGTAGGTTTTGGTTCAGGACAAGGCCGCAGCGGTTTTGCAACCGCAGGCGTAGCGCGCTACGTTGAGGATTGCAAAAATGGGAGAACGCCGTCCTGGATCGAAAGATGCTATTTATGGATGGGCACTATTTAGATTGACCTTCGTCAGTATCTCCCTTTCTGTTTTTTCGACTTGAGTTTGTATCACTTTGACTTGCGCAGAGGTCTTATCGACAAACACTTGATCTTTGATCGATCCCAGATTGACCTGTACATTATAAAGCGCGGCATGGACCGCGGTCCTGGCAGTCAATGCCGCCACAGCACCATCGGTCACGGCGTTTTTATTTCCTTGGGTGACGACCTTCTCGATCAACTCAAAAAGGCTGAAAGCGGCCTCGGCGACTTGCAGGGGGACATGCGCCGCCTTCTTAAAAGCCTCCTGAATCGTTTCATTTCGAATCTTTTTTTCAGCATCGGTTCCCCTGGGTTGTTTGAAGGCCTGCAGGACCGAATGATACGCCTCGGCATCCCGATCGATATTTTGAATAAATTGGTATTTGAGGTCTGAGGCCGTTTTTGCAATCGATTGCATTTCCGCCTCGACGGCCTCGTAGCCCTTTTTGCCGATAGTCAGATTGGCAACCATGGCACACAAGCTTGCGGCTGAAGCCCCACTCAGGGCGGCAATACTCCCCCCGCCGGGAACCGCAGAACCGGATGCGGTCTCCTTTAAAAAATCGTGGATGGACAGATCGGTAAGCATCTTATTGCATTTTCCTTCTTGCATTTGTAAAAAAACCCCCTCTACTCCATCAGTCTGGCTTCCAGAACCTGCTTCATGGAAAAATTTTCGATGCTCAAATAATAGGCGGCGCTATCGATCAGCGCTTCCATGGGGACCAGGCCGACAATTTCACTCCCAAGGATATTGATTCCATAACGCTTGGCCTCAATCCGAATCAGTTCGAAGACCCGGTACAAGGCCGTTCGGGTATAGTCGGTCATATTCATTGACACCTGAACAATACCGCGGTCTTTCAGATCGACACCAATTGCCTTACAGTAACGGAGGCCGCCGCTGATATGCCGCACCTTTTTGGCGATCTGATTGGCAATTTCCAGGTTGTCGGTATTCAAATTCACGTTGTAAGCTACCAGAGGCATCCGCGCGCCGATGGCGGTGACGCCGGCGGTGGGATGGATTTGAGCCGGACCCAAATCGGGCTTCCACTCCGGGCGTTTCAATTTTTCAACCAGCCCCTCAAATTCCCCCTTACGAATATTGGCCAGGTTTTCTCTATCCGGATGGCTTGCGGATGCTTCATAAAGAAAAACCGGGAGGTCGTATTTCTCAGAGGCAAGCCGGGCCACCTCCTTTGAAAAGTCGATGGTTTCCGCCATAGGCATATTTTTGATCGGAATAAAAGGGACCACATCGACGGTCCCCATGCGTGGATGCTGACCATGATGTTGGCGCATATCGATCACGTCAATCGCTACCCCCATGGCCTCAATAACGGCCTTTTTGAGATCATCCGGTTCGCCCACAACCGTGACCACCATTCGGTTGTGGTCTTCATCCCGCTGATAATCCAGCAGTTTAACGGTTTCTTTGCCGCGAAACGGTGTGACGATTTGCTCAATTTTTTCCGGATTTCGGCCTTCACTAAAATTGGGGACACACTCAATCAATCTTTTTTTATCATCCATGTGATTCTCTCTTTTTTGAGTCAGCTACGCTGTTTTTTTATCTTGGAACGCTTCCGTGACCAGATTTTCGATCAGCCCTTCCTCAGGTATAAACGGCAGCGTGATATGATCGTTTCCCTTGCGCTCCGCATTGAATTTGACGGCAGTTTCAATCGAATTTGCATTTCGGGCCCAGGCTCTGCGGGCCACACCGCCCATGACATCCCACTGAATCGCTATTTTAATGATGCTATCCACGCGTTCGCTGCCATCGAGCACGAGACCGAATCCGCCGTTTATGGCTTTGCCGATACCGACACCACCGCCATTGTGAAGCGCCACCATGCTCATTCCCCGGGCGGCGTTGCCCACAAAACACTGTACCGCCATATCGGCCATGATATTGCTGCCGTCCTTAATATTGGCAGTTTCCCTAAACGGCGAATCGGTTCCGCCGGTATCATGGTGATCGCGACCGAGCATGACTGGGCCGATTTCGCCTTCGCGTACCAATTCGTTAAATTTTAGGGCGATACGCATACGGCCGGAAGCATCCTGGTACAAAATCCGGGCCTGGGTTCCAACGACAAGTTTGTTTTTGTCCGCATCGCGGATCCACATATAATTGTCTCTGTCTTGGAACCTGCGCTTGGGATCGATGCAAGACAGGGCGGCCTGATCGGTTTTGAGGAGATCTTCATGTTTACCGCTCAGACAAACCCACCGGAAGGGACCATAACCGTAGTCAAACAGAAGCGGTCCCATGATGTCTTCCACGTAGGAAGGAAAAATAAATCCATCCATGGGATCGTTGCCGTTTTTGCAAACCGCATCGACACCGGCGTCGTATATGGCTTTTAAAAAGCTGTTGCCGTAATCAAAAAAGAAGGTGTCGCGATCTACCAGTTTTTTAATTAACTCAAAATGACGCTTAAGGGACCGGTTGACATGCGATTTAAATTGGCCGGGATCCATTTTTAACATATCGGTCCGTTGTTCAAAGCTTAAACCCTGGGGGCAGTAACCGCCCTCATAGGCCGCGTGGCAGGAAGTCTGATCCGAGAGTAAATCAATATGAATTTCATTCTTTGCGGCGAATTCCAGAAGATCGACGATATTGCCGTAAAAGGCGATACTGGCTGACTCTTTTTTAGCCTGATACGATTGGGCCAGTTGAAAGGCCTGCGCCGGATCTTTAATGACTTGGCTTACCCAGCCCTGATCGTAGCGGGTTTGAATTCTGGAATAGTCGACTTCGGCGATGATTCCGACACCGCATGCAATTTCGACGGCTTTGCCCTGGGCGCCGCTCATTCCGCCTAGACCCGAGGAGACAAACAAAAAGCCGGAAAGATCCCCTTCATCGGGGATGCCCAGTTTCATTCTGCCTGCATTTAAGATCGTATTGTAGGTTCCGTGAATAATCCCCTGGGGACCGATATACATCCATCCTCCGGCGGTCATTTGGCCGTAGTTGGCGACACCGAGGGCCATGGCCCGATTCCAGTTTTCCTGATCATCGAATGCGCCCACCATCAAGGCATTCGTAATAATCGTTCTGGGAGCCTCAGGTGAGGACTCGAAAAGGCCCAGGGGGTGACCGGATTCGACAACCAGGGTCTGGTCACGCGTCATGATTTCCAGATAGCGCTTTATGAGATGGTATTGCATCCAGTTTTGGCAAACCTGGCCGGTTTCGCCGTAGGTGACAAGTTCATATGGATAAAGGGCGACCTCAAAGTCGAGGTTATTGTCGATCATGACCTGAAATGCTTTTGCCTCAAGACATTTGCCGTTATAGGCATCGATCGGTTTGCCATATAATTTCCCGGGAGGGCGAAAGCGGTACCCATAAATACGCCCCCGCGTGAGAAGTTCATCGAGAAACTCGGGCGCCAGGGTTGAATGCCATGTTTCGGGTATGTAGCGCAGGGCATTTTTAAGTGCCAAAACCGTTTCACCCCGGGTGAGGCCGAAAGGCCGTTTGGACGCCCGGCGTATTCCCTTAACAAAATCCTTTCTGGCAGGTAGTTGATCGAAAATTTCCTCCAAAGAAACCGTCATTGCTTTTGAAACGTCAATGTTGGTACTCATGACTGTGCTCCCCAGTTTGGATTTGATTTAATCATTTATTAAGATTATCTATAAAATATTACCGGATATTAAACAATGATGAACTCGTAGAAAGTCCGATTTAGATGGTTTCGTAAAAAGTTCAAATTCAAGGCGTGCAAATTT
>CAZNFS010000001.1:0-55174 GCA_964572695.1 uncultured Desulfobacteraceae bacterium | reverse complement strand
CCGAAATTGTGACCGATGCACATGAAACGGGCTTAACAGGGAATACGCCTCAGGAACGGGATATGGATTACAATAATAACGCCGTGGGCCGCCGTTACGCCCGGAAAGGGTATTTGGAAACCGATATACTACCAATGCTTTTTGAGGACCCGGATGTGATTCTGGGTCCGGCAATCAGGTAGACAAGCATGGAGTCCTGAATGACTCGTAGACCCTCTAATGTGGATAAAATAGGAAGATCAAAGCACTTTTTATTTACCCTATTATTGTTAACGCTTGTTTTGGGGTTTTGCCTGTTTCTGATCGAGTTCGGTTTTACACGCTTTTATTACTCAAACGTGATGCAGATAGAGGACAAAAAGTTCGATCCTCTCCTTGGATGGAGCTACAAGCCGGGCGTTTATTGGGTTAAGCCCCCGCAATCCTTTCGCAAACACACGGTCTCGATCAACAAACATGGAATTCGAAACAGAGAGCTCAAAGAGCACCCTTCGGATCAGCGCCAACGGATTGTCATCTTGGGAGACTCCTTTTGTTTCGGTAAATTAGTGCCCCAGGAACATCTATTCTCTACCCGGTTGGAAAAAGAACTAAACCGGAAATTCCCCAACCGTTATGAGGTCATTAACACCGGGGTCGAAGGTTATGGGACAGCCCAGGAATTTTTATTTATGCAACAACTTGCGCGTCAAAAAATTATCGGAGATATCTATTTGTTGATGATATTTAGCAATGATATCCTGGGAAATATGCGGCTCACGAATCAAGCGTCCCCAAACAATCTTACTGTGCGGCCCACGCAACCGGGATTTGAGTTAACTCAAGCGGGTCAAATTGAATTGCGACACTTACCCCAGAAGATCTTTTTGGAAAGCCTCCAAAAAGAAACCAGATTGAAATTTCTCAATGTGTTAAAAACAAAACTGGAATCTTTTATTCAAACAAAATCGGGGTTGATAAAATTCCTCAACAGGCTTAATTTGGATGTCAAATTCCCTCGGATGCCAGGATTGATAGATGGATGGTACCGGCAAGAAATTCTGGAGCGAGGCATCCCTTTAATGCAGGGGATTATCAAGGCCATTTTAAAAGAAGCCCATTACCGACAGGCAAAACTTTATATCGGTTATATCCCCTCGGCTTTGATGGTATATCCCGACACCTATGGACCTCTGTTGAAAAAAACGTTTCCGCAAAACAGACACGTTGCGGCCTGGTTAAAAGATATCGCTAAACCAAGCCGCATGATTCGCAACATCAGCGCTGAACTTAACATTCCTCTATTGGATTTATACCCTGTGATGGCTCAAAATAATGATAAGAGCTTATTTATTCCCCGGGAAGGTCATCTGAACAAAAACGGGCACCGGCTTGTGGCCCAATCCCTGGCGCGGTTTGTCACCCGTCAAGAAAAGGGACACTGAAGTTATGCGCCACTTTGCCGTTAGATCTTCCTTCTAAAAATTGATATCCTTTTTTAACGTAGTGACTTCGTGCAAATATGATGATCTCATATCCTTATGGCGGCCAGGCGTGAATATACCTGCTCACATTGTTGTTCGGTGCCGCCCCATTACGCCGGAATCCCCCGCAAACCTGTTACGGCATTACGCAAAAGCGCTTCTTTTTCCACTCTGGTTTAAAATAGATCTTTGAGCAGTTTCGCGGATATAGCCCGGGCCACAACTTCGTGACCTTTATAATTCCAATGTCCCCAATTCAAAGAGACACCGTTTTTCTCATAATATCGTCTAAATATCCTTTGCAAACCCAAGTGTTGTATTCTGAGTTCTTTTGAGAACACGTTCAAATCATCTTCAAAAAAATTTGAATCAAAGGTCGCATCAATTGCCTGGAAGCGCCGGTCTTTTTCTGTGATATAGGCCGAGTTATGGGCGCTGACCAACATAAAATGAATTCCCTTCTTTCTGCAATATCGGGACATTGCTTGTATGATTCTTTTGTTCATTGCAAAACTTCTTATATACGCGGGATCCGGATTACTCGTGCAAAGGCTTAAATAACCGCTAATGCGCTTTGATTCCTTTTCTGTATTCAGGTGCTTTTGCGCTTGAAAATAGGTATATCTTTCGGTTACCAAAGATACCAATGCAGAGTGCTGTTTAAGCCAATTTAGCCGGCGCCGAATTCGGTATCCCCACATTTGGGTAAAACCAACATCAAGCGTCAGCCGGCCCTCATCGGAAACCGTATAAAACGGCCGTCTTAAGCTCGGTGCTGTTTCTTTACTGATGTCGCGAATGTCGTTTCCGGGAAAAAAGACCAACAATACAGCATCGGGAGAAAATCGGGTCACATCGTATTTGAGTATGATAAACTCTTCACTTTGCGTGCTGCCCGAACGTCCGAAATTCATTACCTCAATGCGGCGACTCCCAATTTTTTGATTTAGATACTTTTGCGCCAAAGCGCCGAAAGTATAATCCAGCTCCACTTGAAAGGCTTCAACAAAACTATCTCCCAGGACCGCAATCCGATAACTATTTTGCGGTTTTTGAAGGGACCATTCTTTATCCCTAAATCCGTAACGATTTATTTTCCCCGTTATGGGGTGATCGTTTTCTTTATAATACCAGTAATAACTTCCAGGCGTATATCGCCAACTCAATAACGGATCCGGCTCCGACCAGGAGATCCTCGCCCCAAACAGATGGGTTGTCCTCAACACGACTTCGCAAAGCCCTAGAAATATCGTAAAAATGACGACTGTAAAACCGACTCCAAGTAAAGCTTTTCTCATTTTCATCCAAGCGTTAAAAGCGGCTAAGTCAAATTTTTCCTTCTTTGTCATCGACCTTAAAAGAGGGCATAAATAAATCCTAAAATCTTAATAATCTTTCCGTTTTGATGGTTTCCCAATAATATCCAAATACAAAGTAAGCTCCTCTGTTCTTAAAATCCAGCACATCGAAAGATAACCCATTGAAATCACTATGGTAACGGCAGGAAGATAAAATAATTTATCGATTCCAGCGTCAACCAGATAATTCTTGAGGTAAAATCCCATGCTATACATACCCGTGGCAGCCAACAGCAATCTCGTAAAATTGGCCATAATTCTCATAAAATCAATTTGTATTCTTTGATTTAACAAGAACATGAATAGAAAAGCGACAATTCCCAATGTAAATGTTGTCGATAAGGCAATCCCCTTTACCCCCCAAATACGCATAAACAGCACATTAAATGTAATATTCAGCGTAACCGTCAGGCACCCCATGTAAAAAAGCGTTTTTGTTTTTTTTAAGGCCGAAAAAAAG
Organism: uncultured Desulfobacteraceae bacterium; assembly: GCA_964572695.1. Taxonomy (GTDB): domain Bacteria; phylum Desulfobacterota; class Desulfobacteria; order Desulfobacterales; family CAZHA01; genus CAZHAH01. Next base: position 51,893 of record CAZNFS010000001.1, on the reverse strand, counting down.
GCTCCATTTATAAAGGCATAGGCCAGAAAGAACAGACCCAAACTATAAAAAAGAAGGGTTTGCGCTGTCTGGTGTGTGGCATAATGATCGAATGCCCCGCGTTGAAGCAATACCGCCACCACCTCCTGTGAGAATAATAGAACAAGACAGATAATGGGTAAAGTCAGGAATCCCAAAAAGATGATGCTCTGCTTAAAAACATCTCCCATTGCTTTATAATCACCTTTGAGAGCCTGCTCGCTGATAAAAGGAAAGATGGCTATGGAGATAGCGATGATGACAACCTGTATGGGCATATCATTGATGCGAAAGGCATATCGCAATGTTGAAACGGATCCGGGATCCAATGTCGTTGCCATTATTTGATCTATCAAAAGATTGGCGTTTGAAATCAATTCACTCCCCAGCAGCGGCACAGCCAGAAAGACAAATGCAAGCATCTTTGATCGATCAAAATTGAGTCTCCCGAAAAAATTACCTCCTCCACGACCTAACATAAGTGCCATATAAACGACCTTGCAGAGGGTTCCCAATAGAAAACCCCAGGCCAGTGTCATTATTCCCAATTTCTCCCGAAAAAAAACAAGAAAAAAGATGATCGTGATATTGATAAATATGGGGGCAAATTGAAGATTAAAAAAATGTTTTTGAGCCTGGAGAATTCCGGCTAGGATAATCCCTGCACCTTCTATTAAAACTAAAAAGACAAGCAGCTTTTCGATATGGATTCCCAGGGTTTTAATCCCGGGTTCGAATCCGTATCCGATCAATGGGTAGAAGCGGGGGGTCGCTAAAAAACAGATGGCGGTTAAGAGTCCACAAAATATCGTGACCAATAAGGCCAATGCTAAGGCATCGGCGTTGGCTTGTTGAAGGGAAGACTTGTTTTTCCATTCAAGATAGAGGGGCACAAAGGCACCAATAAAAGCGGAAGTGAAGATAAGTATGATAAGAGCCGGCACCGAAACAGCGATGTTAAATGCATCCAGCTCAGAAGAGATCCCGAACCGGTCGGCAATGATTATTTCTTTAAATACCGCAAAAAGTTTATCGACTAAAGTTAGCGCAACTATAATTCCACTTGCTTTTCCAATATCGCGGTAAGTCTCACGGTGTTTACTCATTTGATTTCATCTGCCGCGCCTCCCCCCAACGACCGGGATCGTTTTCATTAAAATTTTGAAATCGAGCCCTATGGACCAATTATCGATATAGTCCAGATCCAGATCCATCCAATCGTCAAATGCGATATCATTTCGGTTCGGCTGAATCTGCCATGTACACGTAATTCCAGGTTTCATCGCCAGACGTCTGCGCTGCCATAGCTCATATTTTTCAACTTCCTTCGGAATGGGCGGGCGGGGCCCGACCACACTCATCTCTCCCCTCAGGATATTGATTAATTGAGGGAGTTCATCCAGGCTTGTCTTTCTCAAAAAAGGCCCGATAACAGGAATAATGCGAGGATCATTTTTCATTTTGAAAACTGCCCCGCTGGCTTCATTATAGGGAAGCAAATCTGGAAGCAAGGCTTCGGCGTTTGGCACCATGGTTCTGAACTTATAAACATTGAATTTCCTGCCATAAAGTCCACTGCGGTACTGTTTATAAAGGACCGGTCCCTTTGAAAATAGTTTAATTGCACATGTAAAGATGGGGAGCAGGGGCAAGGTTAAAATCAGACCGATAACGGCGACTGTATAATCGAAAATTTTTTTAATTAACAATTCTTCCTGTTTTTGGGGTGCGGTCCCCAATACTAAAACAGGCTCAGCCAGGAAAGCCTCGAAATCCATCGCATAAAACTGGGGCCGGCTGGCCATAAACTTGCGGATATACCAGTGCGGGATGATACGGGTGGTTATTCCAAAGGTATCGATAAAAGAGAGATACAATTCCGAATTCTCGATCTTATCCAAAGGCATGGCAATAAGGATTTCATCAACAACTTCATTGGTCAAAATATGGCCTAAATCATCAAGGGTGCCAATTACCTTAGTCCGATCCAATACCGTTTTTCCAACTTCCCTATCATCCACCTCCACGCATCCGACGATTTTTATAGCCGACCCTTCATTACGATAGATATTGCGGATAATTTCCTTGGCGGTCTTTTTGCTTCCAATAATTAATATATTACGATGAAAATAATCTTTTTGGTGTCTGGCGAAGAAAATCTTAAAAAGGGCCCACCGCGCTAATATGAGAACACCCAAATCCATCAGGTAAAAAATACCGATTAAAAGACGGCTAATATCTTTTATTTTAAATAGAAACAAACAAAGGGATAGGAGGAGGATGCTGGCAGTAACGGCCTTGAAAAGATTATAAATTCTCAGAAACTGGAAACCATCGGCATAGATCACATTCGGATTAAAGAATGAAAACGTTGCGTACCAAATGATAATTACCAGAAGCAGGACAACATTGTAATTGGAGGTTTGTGCCAGACCCCCGATGGGAAAAAAGAGATTCTGTTTAATATAATAAGCCCCGATAAAGGCCAAACACGTTAAAAAGAGATCTATCAGTTTTTGGATATTAATCCATTTTTGATTTGATTCCGGCATGTTATCGCTGACAAACCCCTGTTAGCTGAAAAATGATTTTAAATATTATCCCCGGCCTTAGGGATCATGCTTTTTTGATACAATTGTTCGATTTGTTCAACAATACCCTCCCAGCCAAACATCTGTTTGACCAGCTCTGTGGCCTTTACGCCAAAAGCACTCAACTCCGGCTCCGACATTTGATCAACGCGGGACATCTGGTCGGAAAGTTTTTCATGGCTTCCGGTTGGAAAACTGAACTCATTTAATCTGCACAGAATTTCTCTGTGAGGGCCAATATCGCTTGTAATACCGATTAATCCATAGGATAGCGCTTCAAGCAACGTCAACGGTAAACCCTCAAGTTCTGAGGCGGTCACGAAAGCACGGGCATTGGAAAACAACTCCTGAAGCATTTCACCGAACTGATATCCGACAAACACGATTGCGGTATGATTTTTTGCCAACTCCTTTAATTTTTTCTTATAATTCGGCGCACCGGCACCGCCCCCGACAATAACCAGCATCGATTGACGCGGCTTGCTTATAAAAGCCCCGATAATATCTTCCAAGCGTTTTTCGGGTACTATCCGGCCCACGGAAAGAAAATAACGCCGTCTTAAAATACCGAATGGCCGGGCTTCATGAAGTGTTTTTTTAACAGGTATCTGAACGCCGTTGGGAATATAATGCGTTTTAACACCATACCGTTTTTGATAGTAGGCTTGCAATGTTTGTGAAACCACAAGGCGGTAGTGCGGGAATAGAACTGAAAAGACCTCACCCAAATAGATTACGGCGGCTTCCCAGGACGACCATTTTTTTCTTTGCCAGTCAAGGCCTGTGCAGGTAAAAAAAATCCGCATTTGAGGTCTGAAAAGCCGCGGCAGCCAACTGAATAAAGATGGCCCTTGGGCATAAAAATGGACGATATCCGGGTTTTCTTTTAAAATGACAAGGACGGAAAGAAACGTATGCAAAAACGCTTCCAAACCTTTGATCTGGAGGGTGGGGAGCCGTCGGATCCGGATCCCCTTATAAAAGCTGATATCCTTTTTAACGTAGTGACTTCGCGCGAATATGACAATCTCATATCCTTTAGCGGCCAGGCGAGTATATATCTGTTCGCATTGGTGTTCAACGCCTCCCCAGGTAGCAGGAATACCCCGAAAACCCGTTACGGCAATCCGCAAAGTCTCACCTTCCCCTATTTAAAAGAGAGCATAAATAAATGGAGCGACAGCACTCCCTTCCGTAAAAAAGATAAGCGCCCCAAGCATAAAAAGCACGAGCACGATGGGGAGAAGCCAGTAGCGTTTTCGGAATTTCAGAAATTCCCAGAATTCTCCCACAATAGTTTGTTTCGCCATTAATTTCTCCCTAAAATCTTTTTGAGAACCGTTCCTTTGGTTGAGCGCTTTCAGTCCGGTCAACCCAGTAGGATGAAGCCTCTTTATCCGGCCTGATCGGCAGGGGGGCTCCCCCAAATATCCGTTTGATCATAGCCGTCGGAACCATGACAAGATAGTATGCGATCGTGAGCATAAAGAGCGTTACGACATTGCCGATAAAATGGGCTATTTTCAGCCAGGCGGCATGCACGGGGCTCAATCGCACAGGGATAAAAATAAATCCAAGCCCCGTAAGCGTCAGTAAACCAAAAATAACGCTTGGAAGCGGTTTTTGACGCCAAACTCCTAAGGTACACAATATTCCGAAAAAAACAAGCGCCACGAATCCGAACTTCCGGATTTCGCGGATCTTAGTCGAGCTCGAGTTCATCTCGCCACGCTTCCCCTTCTTCCCAAGGTGGTTGTTCTTCTTTATATAAAATAAGGTCTTCCATCACAAGCACATCCATCTCTGTGCGCATAAAACAGCGGTAGGCATCCTCCGGGGTGCAGATGATCGGTTCGCCTCGCACATTAAAGCTTGTATTGACAATGACACTGCAGCCGGTCAGATTTTCAAATTCAGAAATGATGGCGTGATAGTCCGGTTTGGTGTCCTTGTTTACGGTCTGCAATCGTGCGGAGTAATCAAGATGCGTTACCGCCGGGATATCGCTGCGTTTGACCTTAAGACGCTCTAACATGCTAATTTTATCCGCGTCCGGCTGCGGTAGCCGCTTTTCCTCCTTTACCGATGCCACCAGAAGCATATAGGGGCTTGGTCGATCGGCATCAAAATGCTCAAAGGCCTTCTCTTCTAATACGGATGGTGCAAAAGGCCTGAAAGATTCGCGGTATTTTATCTTTAGGTTCATGACCGTCTGAGTGTCTTTGCTGCGCGGATCACCCAAAATGCTTCTGGCCCCCAAAGCCCTCGGCCCGAATTCCATACGCCCGGTCATATAGCCGACGATTTTTCCTGCTGCAATTTGATCGGCAATCGTGCCGGCCCGCTCCTCCTGTTCGAGTCGATGCCAGGCATAGCCATTCTTTTCCAAAAAGGACTGCACCCTGTCATTCGAAAAGGAGGGCCCCAAATAAGATCCTTGCTGACTGTCGGCACCCGCGGGCTTTGATCGCTCATTTCCCAAATAGCGGTGCCAGACAGACAGCGCCGCGCCTAGGGCACCACCGGCATCACCGGCCGCCGGTTGTATCCATATATCCTCAAATGGACCTTCACGCAGGATACGGCCGTTGGCAACGCAGTTGAGGGCCACACCGCCCGCCAGACACAGGTATTTCTGGTTTGTGGTTCGCTGGATATGCTCAGCCATACGCATGACAACCCGTTCGGTGACCGCTTGAATGCTGGCCGCCATGTCCATCTCTCTTTGCGAAATTTCAGTTTCGGGTTTGCGCGCCGGGCCGCCGAAGAGTTTTGCAAAACGGCGGTTGGTCATTCGCAATCCGCCCAGAAAATCAAAGTACTTCAAGTTTAATCGAATGGAGCCGTCTTCCTTCAGGTCCACCAGTTCCGAAAAAATGAGATCTATATACTTCGGGCTCCCGTAGGGGGCTAATCCCATGAGTTTGTACTCACCCGAATTGACCCGAAAGCCGGTAAAATACGTAAAGGCCGAATAAAGCAGCCCTAAAGAATCCGGGAAATGGAGCTCTTTTAGCAGTGTGAGCGTTTTTCCCTTCCCCAAACCATAACTTGCGGTGGCCCATTCGCCGACACCGTCAAGGGTTAAGATGGCGGCTTCATCAAACGGCGAGGGATAAAATGCCGAAGCCGCATGGGCTTCGTGGTGCTCGGTGAAAAGAATTTCGCCTTCGTAGCCAAGCTTACGTTGAATCACCTTGGGTATAAACAGTTTTTGTCCCAGCCAAAGCGGCATGGCTTCCAGCCATGAACGCAGGCCTTTCGGGGCAACCGTCAAATAGCTCATCAACAGGCGTTCAAAGGTTAGAAACGGTTTGTCATAATAAACTACATAATCGAGTTCATCTACCGTGATGCCTGTCTCCTTTAAACAGTATCGGATGGCGTTTTGGGGGAACCTGGGGTCGTGTTTTTTACGTGAGAATCTTTCTTCCTGGGCGGCGGCCAATATTTTGCCGTCCCTGATCATGCATGCCGCGCTGTCGTGGTAGAAGCAGGAAATGCCAAGTATAAACATGGAATATATCTATATTTGAAAAATTAACCTGATGGGGTTATAAGCATATACAAGCTATGTACTATGGATTGCTAAATTAAGCAAATCTGTAAAATAGTCAAGATCTTATTATTTTACACCTTTTTCATGCCTTTTATACAATTGGGCCTGTAATATGGGCCGCTTATTGTTTAATTATCCCTTTTCATATACGCCTCAAAAATTGTCCACCTATTTTTATCTTTTCCCGAATATGTTTGTTTTTGTGATTGCGGTGCTGTGTATCTATCCCGCTGTTGTTTGAGCAAGGTTTTTCACAAACCAATGCACGAATGTTTCGGCCACCGCCTTATGGCCATCCTGTGTATAATGATCATAAAACACTTCCCTGCCGGAATGTACTACGCTTAACAGGCCAGGCACCGGATCGATAAGCGTTATATGATGTGTCTCACAGAGCGACTCTAACCAGGCCTTCCACGAGTCCTGATCTTCGGTTTTCTTTTCAAACTCACCTTCACGGGGAACGTATAAAATCGCAAACTTGCGCTGGCGGGCTACGGTTTCATTTCTCCATTTTAAAATAACTGCCCGGCCCAGGTCTTGTGCATATATTCTCAAGGCTTCGGGCCAACTGGAGGGCAAATCGGTTGATCTTATTTTTAATTTATTTTTGACCGTTGTAGCCATCATCTTATCTTGCGAGGTTGCCTTGATTTTTATGCCGTATCGCATCAGAAGTTTTCCTCGTTCGATAATGGTCGAAAGCAATAACGAATGGGCGCTCAAATAATCGTATATCCTGAAAGCTAGAGTTTTCTTATAACTAAATTTTGCTCTAAATGAATCGTCACTCTGCAATCCCCGGTCGGTAAGGACTGGATAGGGGATACCCGCTGCTTGGTTGATTTCTCTGATCTGATCCCCTAGATCGTTTTCAACAAAAACATAGACGATCAGATCAATATCGAAAAATCCCGACCACCTGCCGCTGTTAAGATATGACTGGAAGGAACTGAATCCATTATGACCAAACGCCAGGCACTCAACTTCATAGTTTTTGAGCCGATTCTCGATAATTCTAAAATAAGTCTGTTGCAGAGGCACCTGCATTGCTTCCACAAATGAATCTCCAAAAAAGCCGATTCTATAGGCGCCTTCGGGTTTATTTTTTTGATGGTCTTTATCCAAATAGCCCCATCGGTTAACCTTGCGCTTGACATAAGCTCCTCGATCGCTGCGATAAGTTTGAGTAGAATTAGGATAAAGTCCCCATCCCACAAGATTGTCGTATTTTAGCACGTTAAATTGAACACCCAGGATCGGCAATACGCGAAGCAAGATTTCACTTATCGTTGTGATAAATAGCAAACTAAAGCAAATTGTAAAAATGGCTAAAATAATTTTTCTTGCTTTCATTTAAATTACCTAAACCTAAAAAAACTCACGCGGCTGCATTAAAAGCGTCCCTTCAACTTGACATGATTCCGATTTTATTTTAAAAATTTACTGCCGATTGTCTTTAATGCAATTGGTTCTAACAATGTCAATCGCAATCATATAGCTAAATTCGAGCTTATCTGCAAGTATTCCCGGCGTTTCACTCGGGAAAAAGGATTTTAAATGCAATCACACAAGCGGGTCATCGTGACGGGGGGCGCCGGATTTATCGGATCACACCTTTGTGAGCGTCTGCTCAGTGAAGACTGTGATGTGTTGTGTATGGATAATTTTTATACCGGCAGCAAGCATAATATTCTGCATTTGCTCGGGAATCCCTTTTTTGAACTGTACCGCCACGACATAACCTGGCCGGTGTACGTGGAGACCGATGAAATTTATAACCTCGCCTGTCCGGCATCCCCGGTTCACTACCAGTTCGATCCGGTCCAAACGACTAAAACCACCGTCCACGGCATCATCAACATGCTGGGAATCGCCAAACGCTGCAAGGCCAAAATTCTTCAGGCCTCCACTTCGGAAGTATATGGTGATCCGGAAATTCACCCCCAGCCCGAATCCTACCGCGGAAATGTAAATCCCATCGGTCCGCGCGCGTGCTATGACGAAGGCAAACGCTGCGCGGAAACGCTGTTATTCGATTATCACAATCAGCATGGACTCAAAATAAAAGTCGCCCGCATCTTTAACACCTACGGCCCCCATATGCACCCCGACGACGGCCGCGTTGTATCAAATTTCTTTGTTCAGGCCTTGACGGGGAAACCGATTACCGTGTTCGGAGACGGCTCGCAAACGCGCTCTTTTTGCTATGTGGATGATTTAATTGAAGGCCTGGTGCAACTGATGGACACTTCGGATGAAATTACGGGTCCCATGAATCTGGGCAACCCGAATGAATTCACAATCCTGGAACTGGCCCAAAAAGTAATGGATCTCACCGCCAGCAAGTCCGAAATCGTCTTTAAACCTCTCCCCCAGGATGATCCCAGACAACGTCAGCCGGATATTTCCCTGGCGTCGCGCGTGGTCGATTGGAAACCGCAAGTTTCGCTAACCGAAGGCCTTGAGAAAACCATTGCCTATTTTGATAACATCCTTGGGACGACTCGCGATGCCCGCCCTTTTGGGACTGACCACTAAAGCAGATAGGGACCCATGAAACGTAAAAAAAATTGCATCCTGGTAGTCGGAGGTGCCGGTTACATCGGCGCCCACATGTGCAAGTTGCTGGCCCAAAAAGGCTATCATCCCGTGGTCTTGGACAATCTGGCGCGGGGACACAAAGCAGCGCTTAAATGGGGATCTTTTGTGGAAGGCTCCATGGCTGACGGGGCGATTCTGAAGCAGATTTTTGCCACTTATCACATCGATGCGGTGATGCATTTTGCCGCATTTTGCTATGTGGGTGAATCGGTTGAAAATCCGCGTATCTATTATCGCAACAATGTGGCCCATACCATAAATTTGCTCAATTTGATGGTGGAAGCAAAAATCTCCAATTTCATCTTCTCGTCTTCCTGTGCCACATACGGAGAACCGCTTGAAATCCCGATCAGTGAAACCCATCCTCAAAACCCGATTAACCCCTACGGCCGGACCAAATTGATGGTCGAACAGGTGTTGAATGACCTTCGACCGGCCTACGGATTTGAATCGATATCGCTACGCTATTTTAATGCCGCCGGGGCGGATCCCGACGGAGAGCTGGGCGAGGATCATCGCCCTGAAACCCACCTCATTCCACTGGTGCTTCAAACAGCTCTGGGGCTCAAAAAAAGCGTACCGATTTTCGGTGATGATTATGACACTGAAGACGGAACCTGTATCCGTGATTATATTCATATCAACGATCTTGCCCAAGCCCATTTACTGGCCTTGGAACACCTTTTAAGCGGTGCTCGCGGAGGCGCATATAATCTCGGCAATGAGAACGGCTATTCGGTGCGGCAAGTCATCCAAACCGCCCGGCGCGTAACGGGGAAACCGATCCCCATCCAAAATTCACCCCGCCGTTCCGGAGATCCCGCAGTTTTGGTCGGTTCAAGCACCAAAATCAGACGTCAATTGGGTTGGCAGCCTAAATTCCCGGACCTTCTCGCGATTATCGAAACCGCCTGGGAATGGCACCGGCACCATCCAAACGGCTTTACAGGCTAAACAGATCATCTCCTATTTTTTCCCCCCCCGCTCATTCTTTTAACGTCTGCTAATTATTATGAAAAATATGTAATCTTGTATTTTTTTTCTTGACACTTCTTCAAAAATGTACTTTTATTGCTTTAAAGTGGATTAAAGTGGATGATTGTGAACGAAAATGTTTCGAGGAAGCTCATTTCATACCATAGATGCCAAAGGGCGAATCATCATTCCGGCCCGGTTCCGTGATGTTATTCGGAGCGGTGACGGCAATGGACTCATGATTTCAAAAATGGATACAGCCCTTGTGGCCTATTTGCCTGGCGAATGGCATAAAATTGAATCAAAAATTTTGACCCTGGCTGAGAAAAGTCCGGGCATGCGTCGCTTTAGACGTGTCTTTATCGGGGGCGCCTTTGAATGTTCATGTGATAAGCAGGACCGCATTTTGATTCCGCCAACCCTGAGGCAATACGCTGAATTAACGCGCGAAATTGTTCTGGTTGGCGTTTTGGACCATTTCGAGATTTGGTCTCGCACGAAATGGGAACAGGAAAATATCACACTTGAAAAAGATATGCAAAATGAGGAGGTCCGTAACGAAATTGCCCAATTAGGATTATAATCTTATGCTCTATCAGCATACTCCCGCAATGCTTGACGAAGTGCTTGAATATTTGAACTGCAGCCCCGGGAAGACCTATGTTGATTGTACCCTGGGTGGCGCCGGTCATGCCAAGGCCATTTGTCAAAAAATTGCTCCCGGCGGAATGTTGATAGGGATAGACCAAGATAAAGCAGCCCTTGATAACGCCCTGGAGGCGCTTAAGCCCTATGCCTCTAATATTCGTCTTTTCCACGACAATTTTATTCATCTGGCACCTATTCTTTCAAAACTGGATATTGCGGCGGCCGACGGAATCCTCCTCGATCTGGGCTTATCTCTGAATCAGATTACACACAGTCGCCGTGGCTTCAGCTTCGACAAAAATGAACCGCTCGATATGCGCATGGATGTTCGAACGTCCCTTAAGGCTGAAGAGATAGTTAATACCTGGGACGAATCGAAACTTGCTAAGACGCTGAAAACCTTTGGAGAAGAACGATGGGCGAGGCCAATTGCCCGTAAAATTGTAAAAATTCGCAAAAATCGACCGATTCATTCGAGCAAACAATTAGCGGAGATCGTTAGTGCGGCAATTCCAAAGAAAAAAAATGCTCATCATAGGATTCATCCGGCCACGCGGGTATTTATGGCACTCAGAATTGCCGTCAACCGCGAACTCGAGTATCTCGATTTATTTATGAAAACCGTGATTCAACTTTTAAAACGCAATGGACGGCTGTGTGTTTTGTCGTTTCATTCACTTGAGGACCGAATTGTCAAACATCGCATGAAGCAACTAAAGATGGATTGTATCTGCCCTCCGGATTTTCCGAAGTGTATTTGCAATAAAAAACAGATGGCCTCGATCTTAACCCCAAAAGCAATTCGGCCCAAAAAAGAAGAAATACAATTCAATCCCATGGCCCGAAGCGCTAAACTGCGGGTAATCGAAAAAATCGCAGCATAAGAAGAGAACTGCCGGCCGCCGGCCAAGACCTCTGATGTTGAGTAAAACCGATGCCAAGAAAGAAGCCAAAGCGTCAAAAACAGTCAAAAGCCACCGGAACATGGATATTTTTAATGATTTGTTTAATTGGCGAGCTCTTTTTTTACACCTGGTGCCGAGTCGAATTTGTGCGTACCGGATACGAAATATCCAAGACGGCTCAAAACCATCAAATCCTTTTGGCTCGGCAAAATAACCTGACGATTGAGTTGGCACGTTTGAAATCGCCTCACCGCATGATTCAAATCGCCAAAGAGCAACTCGATTTGACCATGCCAAGACCCGGGCAGTTGATTGTAATTCAATGAACCCTGAAAAAAATCAAAGAATCGGATTACGTATCTTAATCATCGGCGGTTTGTTCAGTCTTTTTTTCGTCATCATCGGGGCTAGAGCGGTTGCCCTGCAGGTTTTTCGTAGCTCCATGCTGTCACAGAAAGCAGCCGATCAGTACGAAAGATCGGAAACTTCACAGGGCAAGCGAGGGACCATATACGATCGGCATCATGTTGAGATGGCCATCACCATTGATGCCAAATCTATCGGGATCTATCCCCGTAATATTGTCGACAAAACGGCCACCATAAGAAATCTCTCAAAAGCACTGCAATTGAACCGTTTGGTTTTAAAACAAAAAATTGGCTCGCCCAGATCGTTTGAATGGATTAAAAGACAGGTCACGCCCAGAGAGATTAACGCTGTTCGGAAATTGAATCTCTCCAGTGTCGATTTCATACCGGAACATTCGCGTTTCTATCCAAACAAGACCCTGGCGGCTCAGATTATCGGGTTTACCGGGATTGATGGTCATGGACTCGAAGGAGTCGAGTTTTACTATGATATATTTCTTAAAGGTCGGGCAACCAAATTTAAGGTATTAACAGATGCCTTGGGTCGGGGATTTGACCTTGAGAAAAAATTGCTCCCCAACTATAGCGGTCACAATATCATTCTTACGCTTGATCGCACCATTCAATATATAACCGAAAATACCCTCGAAGAGACCGTCGAAAAATATGCCGCCAAATCAGGCCTGGCGGTTGTAATGACACCCCAAACAGGCGCAATCCTGGCCTTGGCCCATTATCCTCGCTTCAATCCCAACGCCTTTCAATCTTTTGACCGCGAACGCTGGCGTAACAGGGCCATCACCGATCCGTTTGAACCCGGCTCTACCCTGAAGGTATTTACGACTGCAGCGGCCATCGAATCAGGAATCGTTACCCCCATGACCGTCTTTTTTTGCGAAAACGGTCGCTATCGAATTGGTAAAAATTTTATTCACGATACCAAACCGCATGCAAAGCTGACCTTGCACCAAATTGTAAAATATTCGAGTAACATCGGTGCGGTTAAAGTCAGCGAGCGTATCGGACCCAAAATCCTCTATGATGCATTTCGCAGTTTCGGGTTTGGTTTGAAGACCGAAATCGACTGTCCCGGGGAGACGCAGGGGAGTTTGGCCCACTATAGGCAATGGTCAAAAATCGACGCCGGTGCCATCGCGTTCGGCCAGGCCATATCGGTCTCGGCGGTCCAGCTGGCCGCCGCAACGGCGACCATTGCCAATGACGGTGTTCTCATGAAGCCTTACATTGTCCAGGTCGTTACCGATCAGAATGGAAAACCCCTGAAACGAATTGAGCCCCTCAAGGTACGGCGGGTTATTTCAATTGATACAGCCCGTAAGGTTAAAAAAATGATGCATGCGGTCACTCAAGAGGGGGGAACGGGCGTCAGGGCCGCCATGGAAGGGTTCACCGTCTGCGGAAAAACGGGCACCGCCCAAAAAACCGATGAGAGAGGCATGTATGCCAAGGGCAAATACATGTCTTCATTTATCGGATTTGTGCCGCAGGAGAATCCTGAAATCGTTATCGTAGTTGTAATTGATGAACCCCAGGGGAAATATTACGGCGGAACCGTAGCAGCACCGGCTTTTCGTAAAATTGCCCAGGAAAGCTTAACCTATATGAACATTTCGCCTCGAACTTCTGAGGAAAAATTATTTGCCAGTGCATCGGAAACCAGAATCAAATGAGGCTATCACACTTGCTTGAAACGTTAACCCCCACGGCCGCCAAATTCAAATCGCCTTCTGCCGATCATCGTGCGGCACAGCAAGGGGTTGATGGTTCATTCGGAATGGATCTGGACATCGGCTCCATCCACTACCGGGCTCAGGAGGTGCAGCCGAACGGTCTTTTTGTGGCCATCCCCGGGCTTGCAGCCGATGGGCATGATTTTATCGGCCAGGCCGTTAAGCGGGGGGCGGCGCTCATTTTGTCACAAAAACCGGTCCACAGCGACGCACCGGTTATTCAGGTTGAAAATACCCGTAAGGCGCTGGCGGCATTGGCGACACAGTTCTACCAGAACCCTTCCCAAAAGTTATTTATCATCGGCATCACCGGGACAAACGGTAAAACAACCACCACCTATCTCGTTGAAAGCATCCTAAAAAAAGCCGGCTTGGCGACAGGTGTTATCGGTACCGTAAATTATCGTTATGCCGGAAAAGAGTTTCCCAGTGCCAACACAACTCCCGAAGCCTTGGATCTTCAAAGAATTTTGAATGACATGGTCTGCGAGGGCATCACCCATGTCATTATGGAAGTATCATCGCATGCCATCGATTTGAACCGCATCGATTACTGCTGGATGGATGTGGGTGTTTTTACGAATCTGAGTCAAGACCATTTGGATTATCACAAAGAAATGGATCAATACTGGAATTGTAAAAAACGCCTGTTTTCAGAGCATCTTGTTTCAGGTCCCAAAGCCAGCCGGGCGCAAGCGGTTATAAACGGAAATGATGCCCGCGGACAAGAACTGATCAGAGAACTCGCGCTAGATAGTCTTACTTTCGGATATTCTGACTACCACAGTATTAGCGCTCATCACCTCCGATACGATCTGAGAGGGGTTTGTGGAAGCATCAAAACGCCTGCAGGTGTGTTTAACATCGATACAACACTTTTAGGACGTCATAATGCTGAAAATATCCTCTGTGCCACCGGTGTTGGTCTGGCCCTCCATCTTCCACCGAAGATCATCCGCTCGGGGATCGAATCGCAAACCACCATTCCCGGCCGCCTGGAGAGGATCCCCGATACCCATGGAAGATTCGTTTTTGTCGATTACGCTCACACACCGGATGCGCTGAAAAATGTTCTCTCGGCCTTAAAATCCATGGCTGTTGGTAAGATGACGTGTATCTTCGGCTGCGGAGGCGACCGGGACAAGCAGAAAAGGCCTCAAATGGGAAAAATTGCGGGTCGCTTTTGCGATCTGGCAATTATCACCTCGGACAATCCTCGAACCGAAGATCCCCTGGCAATCATTGATCACATCACCCAAGGGATTCGAAAGGCCGGCAGTCGTAAATATTCACAAGGCGAACTCCGATCAGGGCTGCAAGAAAAGGCGTATATGATCGAACCGGACCGCAAAAAGGCCATTCAGTTGGGGCTCGACGCCTCAGGGCCAAACGACATTGTCTTGATCGCCGGAAAAGGGCATGAACCCTATCAGATCATCGGCACGCAAAAAAAACCGTTTGACGATCGTGCCATGGCCATAGAGGCGCTTTCATCCGACCCTGCAAAGCACACCCAGATGGTATCACGGTCAGATCAAGATTCCGGTCATCCGCTAACGCAAGCGCAGCCCTTTCCATGGAGCACCGCGGGAATCCTGAGCGCAACCAAAGGGCAGCTGGTCAGTGGAGACGAAAGTCGATCTTTCAAAAGTATTTCGATTGATTCGCGTCGGATCAATCCGCATGGCCTCTTCATTGCGATCAAGGGTTTGACCCATGACGGGCATACGTTTGTATCCGATGTAATTGCGCAGGGTATAACAGGGGTATTGATCGATAAAAGCCGGTTCGCTGCGTTCCCCACCACGGAGTGGAAGGCGAAGGGAATTTCCTGTATCGCCGTAAAAGACACCACCAAAGCCCTGGGAGATCTGGCCGCCTTTAATCGTCGATGGGCGGGGATTTCCACCGTGGCAATCACCGGATCAAATGGCAAGACGACGACACGACGATTGACTTCTGCGGTTGTCTCCCAGCGACATCAAGTATTATCCCCTGTCGGCAATTTTAATAATGAAATCGGACTGCCGCTGACGTTGCTAAAACTAAACCCTTTGCATCAGTGGGCCGTCTTGGAGTTAGGTATCAATCACCCCGGGGAAATCAGCCAATTAGCTGAAATATGCAGCCCCCAAATCGGTCTGATTACCAATATCGGCCCGGTTCATCTTGAAGGTCTGGGTTCGGTCGAAGGTGTTTTGCAGGCCAAAGGCGAACTCCTTGAGAAACTGACACCCGGCGGGACTGCCATCTTAAATGCTGACGACCCACGCCTGGTGCGACTCGCTCAAAAAACAAATCAACCGGTTCTGTTTTTTGGACTTTCTGAGAACGCTTCGATACGCGCCCATTCCATTCGAGGCACCCGGCAAGGAACCGCATTCATTTTAAAATCACCTCAGGCAGAAATAGCGATCACATTACGGATACCCGGGCGGTTTATGGTTCCAAATGCGTTGGCGGCCGCCGCTGTCGGCCATCACCTGGGACTCTCACTGCCGGAAATAAAGCGCGGCCTGGAAAGTGTTGAACCGGTCCGCGGCCGGATGAACATTATCAAAACCAAAAAAGAAATCCATATCATTGATGATACCTACAATGCGAACCCCCAATCGATGGCTGCCGCATTAGAGACGCTTGTGTCTTTTAAAGGGAAACAGCGCGCGGTCTTTGTCGCAGGTGACATGCTTGAACTGGGATCGTATGCCGAGACGCTGCATCGGGAAGTCGGCAGCTTAGCAGCTCAGGCCGGTCTGGCAAGACTTTATGCGACCGGTACCCATTGCGAAATAGTTGCTGGGGGAGCGCGCAGTAAAAAGATGAACCCCGCAGATATCGTAACGGGAGACAAAGCGTTTGTCGTTAAGGATCTCACTGCCTGGCTGCATTCAGGTGACTGGATTCTGGTAAAGGGGTCGCGCGGAATGCAGATGGAACAGATTGTGGCGGACCTGCAAACTTGGGCCGACACCGAGATGGCCGATAACAACTGACAGAAAATAAAACCATGCTTTATCACCTATTATATCCGCTCCATACAACAATATCGGCTTTTAATGTATTTCGATACATTACCTTTAGAGCCATCTATGCCAGTTTGACTGCGTTTTTAATCTGTTTCCTGTTCGGTCCCTGGGTCATCCGGCGCTTACACGAACTTCAAATTGGACAGTATATCAGGCAGGACGGTCCTCAAACTCATCATGAAAAAGCGGGCACGCCAACCATGGGTGGAATTCTAATTGTCGGCGCAATTGTAATTTCGACGCTTTTGTGGGCTGATCTGTCCAATCATTACGTGTGGATCGTCTTTTTAAACACGCTCGGTCTGGCGGCGATTGGATTTAGCGACGACTACCTCATGCAGATAAAAAGGAGGAACAAAGGCTTAAACGTAAAAACCAAATTCCTGCTGCAAAGCATTATCGCGCTTCTCACCGGAATACTGGTGTATTCAAACCCGGACTTCCATACCAACGTGACGTTGCCTTTTTTCAAAAAGGTTTCCCCCGATCTGGGAGCGGGTTATATCTTTTTTGCCGTATTCGTCATTGTGGGCGCTTCAAACGCCGTCAACTTGACCGATGGGCTTGATGGTCTTGCCATCGGCCCGGTTATTATCGCCGCATCGACCTATATGGTTTTGGCCTATGTGACCGGACATTTCAAATTCGCACAATATCTTCAGATCAACCATGTGGTCGGCGGTGGTGAAATGGCGGTTTTCTGCGGAGCTTTAGCCGGTGCGGGTTTGGGATTTTTATGGTTTAACACGTATCCGGCTCAAATTTTCATGGGAGATGTCGGATCGCTAGCCCTGGGAGGTGCGCTGGGCACCGTCGCTGTTATCACCAAACATGAGATACTGCTGGCAATCGTAGGCGGCCTTTTTGTGGTCGAGGCTCTTTCGGTCATCTTTCAGGTGGGGTTTTTCAAAATGACCAATGGGCGGCGCATCTTCAGAATGGCGCCGCTGCACCATCATTTTGAACTGAAAGGATGGTCGGAACCTAAAGTAATTGTTCGTTTCTGGATCATTGCCATCGCGCTGGCGCTGCTGTCGATGAGCACCCTGAAACTGAGATAAGGCACCGCCAAAATGATGCAGCTTGCCCATAAAAATACGCTGGTCGTAGGGCTGGGAATCACGGGTCTTGAAACCGCTAAATTCCTGAACGCCATGCAGGCCAGGGTCACGGTGACCGATACGGCGGATGAGGAACAGCTCCACCCGTTTTTATCACAACTCGCCCCATCCGGTATCAGATTAGAACTTGGCGGGCATAAACGCGAAACCTTTGAAAAGGCGGATTTGATCGTTATCAGCCCGGGTGTACCGCATACGATCAAACCGATTAATACGGCACGCGCAAAAGGGATCCCCGTCATAGGAGAAATAGAACTGGCCGCCCGCTTTATTCATAAACCGATCATTGCGGTGACCGGAACAAACGGAAAGACCACCACTACGGTCCTGCTGGGTCAGATGTTGACCGAATCGGGTTTTAACGTGTTTGTGGGAGGTAATATCGGCAATCCCTTAATCGGGCATGTGCACCGCAAGGAGCAAGTACAAGTGGTTGTCGCCGAAATCAGCAGTTTTCAACTCGACACGATTATTAAATTCAGGCCTAAAATCGGTGTGCTCCTCAACATCGCAGATGATCATCTGGACCGCTATGCCGATATTCGTGATTACGTCAGCGCCAAACTCCGCATCTTTGAAAATCAAACTGAAAACGATACCGCCATATTGAATGAGGCCGACCCGCACATCCGTATGGCAGACCGGCGGGTTAAGAGTCAAAGAATCTATTTTAATGCTTCCGAAGGAACCGAATCGGGTGCAATTATTACGAAGGATCATATCATTTTTCGGTTTAAAGCCAAAGAAATGTCCATTGACCGCTCTGCGGTGAATTTGTTGGGTCGGCATAACACTGAAAACGTCGCCGCCGCGGGTGTAACCGCCCTTGCCGCCGGGGGATCATTTAAAGGGATTCAAAAGGGAATAAACACGTTTAAAGGTCTCTCCCATCGTTTGCAATATGTGGAGACCATAAACAAGGTTCGCTATTTCAATGACTCCAAAGCGACCAATATAAGCGCGGTGGCCGGGGCACTAAAGAGTTTCAAAAAACCGGTGGTGCTGATCTTAGGGGGGCAGAACAAAGGCGGCGATTTTGGAAAGTTGAAAAAACTAATCCGGACGCATACCAAAAAGCTTATTATTATGGGCGAAGCTATCCACGAGATAAAATCGATCCTTGGGCCGGTTTGCCCGGGCGGATTCAAACTGGCGGCATCGATGGAAGATGCGGTCTTTTCAGCACATCGGTATGCCTCGGTTGATGATGTCGTCCTTTTATCTCCCGGCTGTGCAAGTTTCGACATGTATTCGAATTATGCTCACAGGGGCGATACATATTGCCAAGCAGTTGATCATCTCAAAAATAAGTTTTTATCAAATGGAAAAAACTGAATCAGAACCTAAAAATTTTTACACCGGATACGATGTCGGTCTTCTTTTCCCGGTTCTTTTCCTGGTGGGAGTCGGTATCGTAATGATTTATAGCGCCAGTTATGCCTTGGCCTTCAATAAATTCGGGAGTGGATACTTTTTTTTAAAAAAGCAGGCTCTTTTTGCACTGATTGGAATTATCACACTTGTTCTATGCCGGCATTTCCCCTACCGCTTTTTCCGGTATTTGGCATATCCGCTGATTGCCCTTGCGCTCGGATTGCTCGTTGCGGTGCTCTTTTCAGAATATGGACTTTCGGCCGGTGGTTCAACCCGCTGGTTACGCCTGGGCCCGATTTCTTTTCAGCCTTCTGAATTTGCGCGCTTTGCTCTGATCGTATACATGGCTCACTCTCTGAACAAGAAACAAGAAAATATTCGGCTCTTTTCGATTGGTTTTCTCCCGCACTTACTAGTTCTGGCCCCATTTTGTATCCTTATTCTGGTTCAGCCGGATTTCGGCTCCGCTATTATCCTGGGTGCCATAACCTGGATCTTACTGTTTGTTGGGGGCGTTCGCTTCACGCATCTCTCTGCATCATTGGTTGCGATTCTCCCGGTGGCCTACTGGCTATTGATAAGTGCTAAATATCGCCTGCGACGGCTTTTAAGTTTTTTGGACCCATGGCAATACCCGGCCGATGAGGGCTACCAGATCGTTCACTCTCTGATGGCTTTTGGTACGGGCGGTATTTGGGGTACGGGGATTGGTAAAGGATATCAGAAGCTGTTCTATCTTCCCGAACCTCATACCGATTTTATTTTTTCCGTCATTGGAGAAGAGCTCGGACTTCTGGGCGTAATGGTGATCATCGGGCTATATTTATTAATATTGTGGCGAGGGGTCAGCATCGCTCGCAATGCGGATGATCCTTTCGGAACATTTCTGGCATTTGGACTGACCAGTGCCCTTGGCCTGCAGGTGATCGTGAACATGGGAGTCACCCTTGGTTTACTACCCACCAAGGGGCTCACGCTCCCCTTTCTGAGCTACGGCGGGACATCCCTTTTGCTGAACATGGCATCCATCGGAATTCTTATGAATATCCGGGCGCTTCGTGCAAAACGGGCTTAAACATAAAAATCACGCAGGCGGGCTGATGCCTACAGCCTTGCGTCTCGTTATTGCCGGTGGCGGAACCGGGGGGCATCTTTTTCCCGGGATTGCCATCGCCCAGGAATTTATGCAACGTAATGCTGAAAATCGAGTCCTTTTTATCGGAACAGGAAAACCTTTTGAAGAACAGGCTTTATCAAAAATGGGATACTGCCATCACAAGATTACGGTTGAAGGATTCAAGAATCGTGGAATTTTGAAACAGCTGCAGGCCCTTTTTAAGATTCCGCAGGGATTGTTTCAATCTATCGGTATTTTAAACCGGTTCAAGCCGCATCTGATTTTGGGTGTCGGCAGCTATGCCGCCGGGCCCGTCATCCTGGGAGGTTGGTTTTTGGGAATCAAAAGTGCTTTGCATGAACAGAACCTGCTTCCCGGAATTACCAATCGTATCCTGGCGCCGGTCGCCCGCAGGATTTATATCTCCTTTCAAGACACTAAATCCAGGTTCAATCTTCAGAAGGTGCGCTATACCGGCAACCCGATTCGAAAAGAGATTTTAAATCGTGCCGACCACACGCAGGCCAAAGCGTGTGATGATTCTGATCATCGATTTACAGTCTTGATTGTCGGTGGCAGCCAGGGCGCCCACAGCATCAATAAAACCATGCTTGAGGCATTGCCGCATATAAAGAATCCTGACAATTTTTTTTTCATCCACCAAACCGGGGCAGCAGACGAAAATATTGTCAAGGATGCCTATCATGATTTTGGGCTGGCTTATGCCGCTGAACCATTTTTCGATGACATCGATCATCAATATTTGAAGGCCGATCTGATCATCGGTCGCGCCGGGGCAACCACCGTTGCCGAAACAACCGCTTTAGGAAAAGGGGTTATTTTTATCCCCTACCCTTTTGCGGCTGACAATCACCAGGTCCTCAACGCCCTGGCCTTGACCGAAAAAGGTGCCGCAGAGATGATTCACGAGGCGGAACTGAATGGTCAATTACTGGCTGAACGGATAGAATATTATGCTTCACACCCCGAAGCCATCCAACAGATGGCGCTAAAGGCAAAGCGTTTTGGAAAACCGGATGCTGCCGAGACGATCGTAGATGACCTCTATCGGTTGGCAGCCACGGGTTGACGGTGGTGGTGCTGAAATTGTCAAAAAAACGGAAGTGATTTTAAGGCAGGTCATGTATCAAAAAAAATATCATATTCATTTCGTCGGCGTTGGCGGGATTGGAATGAGCGGTATCGCCGAGCTCCTTATCAATCTTGGGTATAAGGTGTCGGGATCGGATATTAAAGCATCGGCCATTACCGATCGACTAAAAACCATGGGGGCTACCATCTATAAGGGGCATCGTTTCAATCAGATCAAAGGAGCCGATGTCATCGTCACCTCTTCAGCCATAAGTTCGGGAAATCCTGAAGTTCTCGCCGCCCAAAAGGCCGCCACACCGGTAATACCCCGGGCCGAAATGCTGGCCGAGCTGATGCGGCTCAAATACAGCATCGCCATAGCGGGTGCGCACGGTAAAACATCGACGACATCCATTGTCGCATCTGTTCTCAATCAGAGCGGGCTCGATCCGACGGTCGTGATTGGGGGCAAGTTAAAAAGTACCGATTCCAATGCCCAGCTCGGCCAAGGTGAATTTATTGTTGCCGAGGCCGACGAAAGTGACGGTTCCTTTTTAAAGATCTCTCCGACCATCGCCGTGGTTACCAATATCGATCGTGAACATCTCGATTATTATAATGATCTCGATGCGATTAAGGCGGTTTTTTTTGATTTCATCGACAAAATCCCCTTTTACGGATTGGCGGTCCTGTGTCTCGACAACGAACCGGTACAGGATCTTATTCCCAGGATCAAAAAGCGATACACAACTTACGGACTGAGCGCCCAGGCCGATTTTCAAGCACGCGCAATCGAATATAAAGGACTAACCAGCCGTTTCCTATGTCATCACAAAGGAAGCAAGATCGGCAATGTCACTCTGAATCTTCCCGGTCTTCACAATATCTATAACGCCTTGGCCAGCATCGCTGTCGGAACCGAACTTGATATCCCCTTTGATGTGATCAAGGCTGCGCTTGAAGGCCTCGAAGGTGTCCAGCGACGTCTCGAGGTCAAAGGCCGCCAAAAAGGGATTACTGTAGTGGATGATTACGGACATCACCCCACAGAAATCAAAACCACATTGCAGGCCATCAAGGAAAGCTGGCCCAATCGCCGCAAAGTGATCGTATTTCAACCCCATCGCTATACCCGCACACAGGCACTGTTTAACGAGTTTACGCGTGCATTTTATCAATCCGACATTCTAATGGTTCTCCCCATTTACCCCGCCGGCGAGATGCAAATTGAAGGTGTGGATGCGCATGCTTTATATGAGGCGATTCGGGCCCATGGGCACAAACACGTACTTTATATGGAGAATTTTGAAACAGCTGCAATGCATTTGAAAAAGATTCTAAAGCAAGGTGATATTCTTCTGACACTCGGAGCCGGTGATGTTTGGCACGTCGGCCAAAAAGTTCTAAAAGATTGGGTCTGAATTTCTTATGGCACTCGACGAAAATTCTCATAAATGGCTCGTAAGCAATCTGGGTCCATCCGTCAGCTTCAGTGAACCGATGGCAAAGCATACATCGGTGCGCATTGGCGGTCCTGCGGAAGCCTTTATTGTTCCGGAAAACCTTCAAGATCTGATTAGGATTGTTCAATGGTCGGTTAAGCATTCAATTTCCTATCTTATCATCGGAAACGGTACCAATCTCCTGGTCAGGGATGGGGGTATTAAAGGCCTGGTTATCAGCCTGGCCCGCTGCCAAAATGAAATCAAGGTATTGGAAAAAAACCCGCAGGGTGTCATTGTTTGCGCCCTGGCCGGAGTCCCGATGCCCTCACTATGTAATTATGCCATTAAAAATGGCTTCAAAGGATTGAATTTTGCGCTCGGTATTCCCGGAACAATCGGTGGATGCATTGCGGCCAATGCCGGCACATCCCATGGATCGGTGGGCAAAGTTCTCAAGGCGGTAAAGGTCCTGCTTCCCTCTGGAAAAATTAAAATACTCCCCCGGGAGCAGCTCTTTTTCTCGTATCGCAAACTCACCTGGTCCCAAACTGATAACGCAATCCATCCCGGTTCTCGAGTGATTTTGGAAGGCCATTTTGACCTTCAGCATTCCGGCGCTCAAAAGTTACGCCGTGAAGCGGATCAAATTCTTCGAAAACGACGGCAACAGCAGCCCGTCGGTGCTTTGAGTACCGGTTGCGTGTTTAGAAACCCGCTCAAAGGAAGAACAGCGGGCGAACTTATCGATCGCGCCGGACTCAAAACGAAATCGATTGGGGGTGCCACGATTTCTGCCAAACACGCCAATTTCTTTATAAACACCGGCAAGGCAACTGCCGCCGATTTTATAGCCTTGATGGCAACGGCTCGCAACGCCGTATCCGCAAAATATGACGTTGATCTTGAACCTGAAGTTAAAATCGTGGGTGCATGAGAATGCGCAAAAATCATTATAAAAGCAGCTCAACTAAACGACACCGCATGATTCAAAACCGCCTGCTCCTATGCCTCAAGATTGGGGCCGGATCTGTTGGTCTAGTGTTGATGTCCTTTGTGCTGGTCTTCGGTCACGATTTTCTCACCCAGTGTAACTTCTTTGGTGCTCAACAAGTAACGGTGCGGGGTATCCAGAGAATTTCAAAAAAAGATGTTCTCAACCGGGCCCAAATCAACACAGGAATCAATGTTCTTTCAGTCAATCTCTCAATGTTGCGTAAACGGCTTTTGGCCCATACCTGGATTGCCGAGGCGCATGTCCGTCGTGAACTGCCCGATATGATTTCCATCAGAATCGAGGAACATGAACCCTTGGCCATTATTGATCTCGGCCGTAAACTCCTAATCAATCACAAGGGTGAAATTTTCAAAGAAAAATCATCTTCCGATCCGCTTCATCTCCCTATCATCACCGGTCTTGAATACACCGATCTGAATGTTGCAGGCAAACCACCCAGCAAGTCTTTTAAAGCCGTCATGGACATACTGCGGCTGGGTCAAAATGCAAAAGGTGTACTTCCCAACAAACGGATTAAGGGAATCCAGGTGGACCCGGACATGGGTATTACACTCTTCACTTTTAATCGAATCAAAGAAATAAAATTGGGATTTGGCAACTATCCGCGAAAATATAAAAGTCTTAAACATGTAATCGATTACCTGAAACGCCACAAACGGTTTCCAGGCTTTGTATCGATGGATTTAAACGATACCAATCGTATTGTAGCACAGCCGATAAAAATCAAAGCCGCGGCTCCAGCATAAACAAAGGAGGAGTGCTATGCAAATTAAGGAAAACCTCATCGTCGGGCTCGATATCGGTACGACTAAAATTTGTACCGTCGTGGGGGAAGTATCGCGTAATGAAATCAATATTATCGGTATTGGCACGCACCCTTCCATCGGTCTGCGCAAAGGAGTGGTTGTAAACATCGAATCGACCGTGGAATCAATAAAAAAGGCCGTGGAAGAGGCGGAATTGATGGCCGGCTGTGAGATCTCATCGGTGTACGCCGGTATCGCCGGGGGCCACATCACCGGATACAACAGCCGCGGCATCATTGCGATTAAGGGGTCAGAAATCACCGAACATGATGTCGAGCGCGTAGTCGATCAAGCCCGCGCGGTGGCAATCCCCATGGATCGGGAGGTCATCCATGTTCTGCCTCAGGAATTTATCGTTGATGATCAGGTCGGAATCCAGAACCCGGTCGGGATGGCGGGTATTCGTCTGGAGGCTAAGATACATATCGTTACCGGAGCCGTCACCTCGGCTCACAACATCGTTAAGTGCGCCAATCGAACCGGGCTCGATGTTTGTGACATCGTGCTGGAATCTCTGGCTTCCGGAGAAGCCGTTCTGACCGAAGAAGAGAAGGAACTTGGTGCTGCGCTTTTGGACATGGGGGGCGGCACCACGGATCTGGCGATCTTTTCAGGCAAGAACATCAAGCACACTTTTGTTCTGTCCCTCGGAGGCAACAATCTGACGAATGATATTGCCATCGGCCTGAGGGCCCCCATTGCTGAGGCTGAAAAAATCAAAAAGAAATATGGAAGCTGCATCGCTCGCAACATCAGCACCGATGAAACCATCGAAGTCCCCGGGATGGGAGGCCGTAAACCCAAAAAGCTTACCAGGCAAATCCTGGGAGAAATACTGGAACCCCGCGTGGAAGAAATTCTTTCCCTGATCAAAAGGGAAATCTATCGGGCCGGGATGGAAAATCTGATCGCTTCGGGGCTGGTTTTAACCGGCGGCGGCGCCCTGCTCCAGGATGTCACGGAGGTGGCCGAAGCGATCTTGGATGTTCCCTCGCGGCTAGGCAAACCGATGGGCATCAGCGGCCTCGTGGATGTGGTAAATAATCCCATGTATGCCACCGGCGTAGGATTGGTGATTTATGGGGCGCGTAACCAAACCGAAAAAAAATTCAGGATTCGCGACACAAACATCTTCAACCGCATCATGGCCCAAATGAAAAGATGGTTTAAGGATGTTATTTAATGAAGCATGAATAACAAATTAATATAGCGGCTTTTAAAAATGGTTTCTTTGGCAGTGATCGCTCAACAAACGAACAATCGCTCAAAGTTTTCAGAAGGAGGTAATATGTTTACTTATGTTGACAGTGACAAATCGGCTAAAATCAAAGTCATCGGTGTTGGAGGTGCCGGTGGAAACGCGATCAACAATATGATCGAATCCAAGCTCCTGGGAGTCAAATTCATTGCCGCCAATACCGATGCCCAGGCGCTGGAAATATCGCAGGCACCGATTAAGCTCCAAATTGGAGAAAAATTGACCGAAGGACTCGGCGCCGGAGCAGATCCTCAGGTGGGGTATGAAGCCGCTCTCGAAAATGAGGAGAGTATCCGCCAGAATCTCGAAGGCAGCCATATGGTTTTTATCACGGCCGGACTCGGTGGCGGAACCGGAACCGGAGCGGCGCCGATGATCGCCAAGGTCTGTAAAGATATGGGTATTCTAACGGTGGCGGTCGTTACCAAGCCTTTTTCATTTGAAGGCCGCAAACGGGCTTTGCTGGCCGAAAAAGGTCTTAATGAATTGAAGCAGACGGCAGATACGGTCATCACGATCCCCAATGATCGCTTACGGGGGCTGGCAACTAAAAATGCCAAATTGATCGACATGTTTAAAAAAGCCGATGAGATCCTGCTCCACTCGGTAAAAGGAATCACCGACCTGATTATCATGCCCGGACTGGTCAATCTCGACTTTGCCGATGTCAGAACAACCATGTCAAAAGCCGGCATGGCCATTATGGGTATTGGTATCGGACAAGGTGAAAACCGGGCCATCGAAGCGGCCGAACGTGCCATCTCTCATCCCCTGCTGGAAGATATTTCCATTGCCGGGGCCAAAGGTGTGTTGATCAATATTACCAGCGCCAGCGATCTGACCATGGAAGAAATGACCGAGGCTTCGGAACGGATCTATAATGAAGTCGGTGATGAGGCTGAAATCATCTGGGGTACCGTTATAGAAGACAGCCTTGAATCCGAATTGCGCGTTACGGTAATTGCCACCGGTATCGGTTCGGAGGCCACACCCGCTAAAATTGAACCCCTTGGAGAAAACCCCTTGAGAGGAAGAATCCGGGATATTAGCCCCTCTGATGTAAACAGCGCCATTGATTTGGATGAACCGACCTATATGCGCAGACTTAGAGCGACCGAAGAATCGTCTTCCGCTCATTATCAGGGCTTTAAAGGTATTGTACTTGACAGTGATGACCTAGACACCCCCACATTTTTACGCCGCAAGGCCGATTAGCGTCCCCTGTTTTTCTATTGACGGCAGGCGATTGGATGATGCAAAAGAATAGTATCACGTACTAATTATATTCACTTTTAATCGTCAATCGATCGCCCAACATGTCATGCAAACCCGCCAAATCCAACGCTGACCCGGCCGTTTATGAAATCGGCCTGATTCGCAAAGCCTGGGCAAATAGAATCAAAGTCGCCCTGGTCTACCCAAACACATACCCCGTAGGAATGTCGAATCTTGGTTTTCAGACGGTTTACAAGCAACTTAACCAGATCAAACATGTCGTTTGTGAACGGTCTTTTCTGCCGCAAAACAGCCCCACCCAAAATCGCTCGATTGTCACCCTGGAATCCGGCAAGCATCTTTCAGATTTTGATATCATCGCCTTCTCCATTTCTTTTGAAAACGATTATCCCAATATTCTGACAATTCTTGAAATGGCCAACCTCCCCTTCAAAACCTCCCAGAGACCGGCTTCACATCCACTTATCATCGCCGGGGGAGTGGCCTGTTTCTTAAATCCCGAACCGCTGGCCCCTTTTATCGACCTTTTTTTTATCGGGGAATCCGAACCCGTGCTGGCCGCCTTTTTTGATCTTTTTGACCCTGGAGCGAATCGTGAAAAAAACCTGAAAAGCTTGGTCCGACAGATACCGTGCCTATATGTACCTTCCTTTTATTCCGTTTCTTACAAAGCAGACGGGACCCTCCGCACTTTCGAACCCCAGGCCGATGTTCCTGCTACAATTAAACGGACATATGTCCGGGATCTTTCTCAAAGCTCCACCGACAGCGCTATTGTAACCCCAAAAACGGCCTTCGCCGATACCTTTTTAATCGAAACCTCACGCGGTTGTCCTCATGGCTGCCGCTTTTGTTGCGCCGGCTTTATCTATCGACCTCCGCGATTCCGGACTTCGGAGTCCATTCTTAATTCACTGCAAAAAGGTGCCGATCTAACCCATAAATTTGGTCTTGTGGGGGCGGCGGTTTCGAATCTTCCGCAAATCAGGGAATTGTGTCATCGGATTCTTCAAGCGTATACCCCGGGGAATTCGATGCACGGGTCGCATGGGTCCGATTTCAAAATATCGTTCAGTTCGCTGCGAGCCGATGCCCTTTCTCCGGAATTGCTGGAACTCCTTCGCAAAGGAAACGTAAAAACCGTTTCCATCGCACCGGATGCCGGGTCAGAACGGATGCGCCGAGTCATCAACAAAGGAATCGACCAGGCGGCCATCCTGGATGCCGTTGAACGATTGGTTTTAAACGGGATCCCTAATTTAAGACTCTATTTTATGGTCGGCCTGCCCACGGAGACTTTATACGATGTCGACGCCATCGTGGCCCTGTGCAAACGGGTAAAGCACCTATTTCTCAAATCCAGCAGGGCCCGCAAGCGTATCGGTGAAATAACGGTTAGCCTTAATTCTTTCGTCCCCAAACCTTTTACCCCCTTTCAGTGGGTCGCCATGGATGATGTTCGTCAGCTTAAAAATAAGATAAAAAGAGTCAAACAGGGACTAAAAAGAGTGGCCAACGTTCGCGTGCACGCCGATATTCCCCGTTGGGCTAATGTTCAGGGTCTATTGGCCCGGGGGGATCGAAAAGTAGCCCATATTTTAGCCCTGGTCCACCGCAATAAGGGTAACTGGGCCAAAACCCTCAAGGAGTCTCCTGTAAACGCTGATTTTTACGTCCTGCGCGAGCGCGCTTTGGATGAATTGTTGCCGTGGGATTTTATCGATCATGGCCTGAAAAGCGCTTTTTTAAAAAAAGAGTATCAAAATGCTTTAGACGGACGGACGTCTCCGGCCTGTCCCCTTGAAAAATGCACACTTTGCGGAGTTTGCAACGAGGAGTATAGCAGAGCTTAAAGAGATCGAATCTCCTGCCGCATAAAGATCGTATACGATATCCCGCAACAAACCATTGTGACGGCTACCAGACAGATGATATACGGCAGCACGACCAGAATGCTCTGGCTCAACGGTAACGGACCGGAAAAGCGCGACAGGGACAGCTGCTCCATCATTCCCATCTGACAGGGCCGCCAGGGCAGGCGTGTCAATAGGCGATCGATTTATCTATATCGATTTTGCTTCTTTTAAAAATTTACAAATCCTGCTACACAGTGCCTGAACAAAATATCCGGTTCGGACTAACTCCGAATATCTAATTTTGAAACAAATTCGAATCCAAAACGATAAAACGAAAGTGAGGGCCTTAAAATGAACGATATTCGCCGATTGATCCACAAACACAAAGATCTGATCATAAAAACACGCCGCGACTTACATCAAATTCCGGAAACAGCCTATACCGAGAAAAAAACCGCCGCCTATGTCACGGAATATTTAAACCGCGAGGGCCTTGAAGTGCAGACCGGTATTGCCGAAAACGGTGTCGTCGGATTGTTGCAGACCCAACGCGAGGGACCGACCTTACTCGTGCGGGCGGATATGGATGCGCTTCCGTTGGCTGAAGCCACCGGGCTTCCTTTTGCATCAAAACATGCCGGCGTAATGCATGCCTGCGGACACGATGCCCATATGGCCATGGTCTTGGGCGCGGCAACCGCTTTAAACACATTTAAGGACGATCTTAACGGAAATATCAAATTCCTTTTCCAACCGGCAGAGGAAGGCCCCGGCGGCGCCAAGCCCATGATAGAAGCCGGTGTGATGGAAAATCCGCACGTGGACTATTGTGTCGGCTGTCACCTGTGGCCCGAGATTCCGGAAGGGACGATTGGCGTTAAAGCCGGCTCCTTCATGGCCGCCATGGATCGCTTTGATCTCAAGATTGTCGGACATGGAGGGCATGGCGCCATGCCGCATCTCTGTTTGGATGCATTGGAAGTGGGAACACAGGTCGTCGGAGCGTTACAGCGTATCGTCAGCAGGCACATAAACCCTCTGCAGCCATCGGTGGTGACCATCGGGAGTTTTCATGCCGGCAGCGCCTTTAATATTATCCCGGCCGAAGCCGAATTGAGCGGCACCACCCGCACCTTTGACGAAAACATCTGGCATACATGGGAGAAAAGACTGAGACAGGTCATTCAGGGGGTGTGTGAATCGATGGGGGCTGGCTTTGATTTTCAATTTACCCAGGGCTACCCGCCGACCATAAATGACGAATCCATGTCGGAGATCGTTAGCCAATGTGCGGCCGAAGTGGTAGGCAACGAGCTGGTGCTTGACCCGCCTCAAACCATGGGGGGCGAGGATTTTGCCTATTTCTTACAGAAGGCCGCCGGTTGTTTTTTCGCCCTTGGTGTAGGACACGAAGGACGGGTTTCGGTTCACAATCCCGGATTCGATTTTAATGAAGATGTTTTACCTCTGGGCGTGGAAACTTTCGCCCATATCGCGCTCAAGCTTCTTGGCTAAAAAAGAGTGCTTGGGGATTGTCTGAACTCCTCAAGTTGAGCTGGATTGATATAGATTCTCGAACAAATATTTTCAGGAAATGAGAAAAATATGCAAGACCGATCTGCTTTTTACTTAATGGAAAACATTGAAGAGGCCATTCGCCTAGAAGTCAAGACCGATCCTGGGGCGGTACGGAAAGACGCGTTATGGTGCGGCGTAAGGCCTGGAATTCGGGTCCTTGATGCCGGGTGCGGCCCCGGCAAGACCACCTCCATCCTGTATGAAATGATTCAGCCCGGCGGCCAAATTCTGGGGATCGACTTTTCAGAGGAAAGGATTCGATTCGCTAAACAGCAATACGGCCAAAAGCCGGGGATTGATTTTCGAGTTCACGATCTGAAAAAGCCTTTACCAGAAACCGATCGTTTCGATTTAATATGGGTGCGCTTTATTTTGGAGTACTTCCGGGCCGAAGCCGCTGATATTGTAAAAAACCTCAGTTTGTGTTTGAAACCGGGGGGGTATCTCTGTCTCATCGATCTTGACCACAACTGCCTTAGTCATTACGAAATGCCGCCTGAGATGGAACGGATGCTCTTTGGGATCATTTCTGTGCTTGAAGAAAAATACAACTTTGATCCCTATGCCGGAAGGAAGCTATACGCGTATCTTTATGATCAGAACTATACGAATATTGAATTAGACCTTTCTGCACACCACTTGTTCTATGGAAAAATAAAGGAGGCCGATGTATTCAACTGGCTTAAAAAAGGTCATGTCATTTCGTCCAAAACCAAAGACCTGTTTAGGGAATACACCGGCGGACTTGATACCTTTCTAGCGGATTTTGAAAAATTCTTTCTGGATCCCAGGCGGTTTACCTACACCCCTTTAATTCTGTGCAAAGGGATAAAACCGTTACCGTCCTAAACCACTCCATCCAATCCCGGCCTTTCCTCCTTTTTAATAACCTGACTCAGGGGTTGTCTACTGGTTCCCGTCCAACACATTTCGAACTGCTTCGGCGATTTTTTGCTTGCTGATCGGCTTTTTGAGCAATGCCTTGATGGGCATGGCCTTTGCCTTCTCATCCGTAATCTTTGAAGGAAACCCGGTGCAAATGATGATGGGGATGTCTGGACGGATAACCGTAAGCTCACGCGCCAGTATATCTCCGGTTACCTTGGGCATGATCATGTCGGAGATAACGAGATCGAATTTGTGGGGCTGTTTCCGAAACAACTCCAGGGCCTCCATGGCACGCGTTTTGACCGTCACGTTATATCCGAGACGCTTTAGGATCTGCTCCGCCACTTTCACTATCGTCTTATCATCATCGATGAAAAGAATACGTTCCTGGCCTTTGGGTATCTTTTTTCCCGATTTCTTTGTTTCCTCTTCCTCTCTCTCTACGATCGGGAAATAGACACTGAAGCTGGAACCCTTTCCCCGCTCGCTTTCAACAGTTATAGTACCCTTATACTCTTTTACGATACCATGAATCACCGAAAGGCCCATACCGGTTCCCTCACCGCGTGCCGTGGTCGTATAAAAAGGCTCAAAAATGCGCTCCTTTACTTTGTGGCTCATACCCTTACCGTCATCGCTTACAGTGAGTTGACAATACGAACCGGGATTCAAATCGGGATACTGAACCGTAAACTTAGAATCGAGTTTCACCTTTTTAAGGCTGATATCCAATACGCCGCCTGTCTCACGCATGGCATGGTCGGCGTTGGTACACAGATTCATCAAAATTTGATGAATCTGGGTCGGATCCGCCATTACAATGGCCTCACTTTGAATGTTCTGTCGTATTTCAATCGTTGCCGGCAACGAGGCTTTGATCAGCTTTAGAGCCTCTTTCACGATTGCTTTGACGTTGACCGGCTTTTGTTCATGCTTGGTTTGGCGACTGAAGGTAAGAATCTGCTTTATGAGATCGCTTGCTCGATATCCGGCGGTGAGCACGCCTTGCAGGTTGTCCTGCAGCAAGCTCCCTTCGGGGACGTCATCGATGGAGATTTCGGCATAACCGATAATGGCTGAAAGGATATTGTTGAAGTCATGCGCGATTCCTCCCGCCAGTGTTCCGATGGCCTCCATTTTTTGAGCTTGTTGCAGTTGAACTTCCAGGACCTCTCTCTCCTGATCCGCCTTTTTGAGTTCGGTTATGTCATTGCCGATACAGAGGGTTTCGGCAAACTCCCCTTTGCTGAATATCGGTTTGTACGTCCATGCAATCCAGACCGAATCACCATTTTTAAGTATGCTTTTATTTTCACTGACGAGCTGTCGCTCCGGGTTGCGTCTAAGAATTCTCATGCGCTTGCGCAAATCGTCTCTCACCGCTCCGGTGTCCGGAAGAATACTCCCAATTACATTTTTACCCATTATTTCTTTTTCAGCGTAACCAAAAAAATTTTGAGCATATTCATTAAAAAAAGTGAGACTTCCCGTTGAGTCCGTACGCAGAATGATGCTGTTGGCATTCTCCACAAGATCGCGATACTTCTTCTCGCTCTCCTGCAATCTCCAAAAGGATGTCGCGTTGGTAATGCTGGCGGCTGTCTGCGACGCGACTCCCATTAAAAGATTCATGTCACTTTTGGTAAGCGGTCTTTTCGACTCGACATTGTCTACGGTTAAAATCCCGAGGGACTTTCCTTCATAAACAATTGGCACACAAATAAGTGCCTGAACCCCCATTTTTTGAATTAAATCCTGACTTCTTTTGGAAAAGCTGCTCTCAATTTCGACAATATCATTTACCAGATAGGGATCCTGTCCTTTAAAAGCCAAAACGAACAGCCCTTTGGCTTCAGGCTTGTCAAGATGAAACTCGGTTTTTTGTAGAAGTGCTTCTTTTTCCTGATCGTAACCATATCCTGCAGCATAAACCAATTGCCTCTTTTCCTTGTCGGCAATCATGACCATGCCGCGGTCAAAATCAAGATGCTTTTTCATAATCGATAGAACCGTCCTTATGAGCACATTGATATCGAGCAGCGTCGAAGTCGCCTGCCCGATCTCCTGGGTCAGTAACGCATTTTGATAGCGGATATTCATCTCATCCAGTAAATCCTCAGCCGCATTGCCCTGTGTTTCAACTGTTTTGGTAAGATTCTTTTTTTCCAGGTGCATGGTATAGCATGCGACGGTCAGAATCAAAATTCCACACAGCTCAAATATCAGGATCCAGGTCATGAAGGGTACTGTGAACAGAAGCGCGCCTGACAGGAGTATACTCAATAAGATAATAAAATTGCGGATCCTTTTCCAGGTGGAAAAGGCGGTCTTTTCCCAGGTCACGATGTAGCGGCAATATTCATCGCCCGCGTGGATACATCCGGGGTGTTCCAAGCTGGCATACTGGTCCGTGAACAATTTTCCAATCGCTTCAAAACTTCCGATCCGGTTCTCGCATTGATAGGGTTTTTCGTTGATCCCTGTTTTGGGTGTCGAGATAATTTCAATCTTATTAGAACCCAGCTTTTTTGCTTTGACCGTCGAACCTCGACTAAAAATGGGATAAACCCGCCCCATCAATAAATAGATTGTCGGCAGACTCATTAATCCCAAAACGTATTGCTTTGCCGCACCCAGCCCTTCGGATGAAGCCGCGAAACGTCCTGCCTCCCGGGCAATATTGGGATTATTTGTCTTTCCAACCAGGATTTTATAAAACCGATCAACCTGGCGTTGGCTAAACCAGTGCGATGAATCCTCCACCTCATATTTGGTAATACCGGCATACCCTAAAACGGAATCAATCTCGGTATCGGGATAATGCTTATTGAGGTATTCCAGATAAATCTTTATGATTTTGCTATTATACAAAG
Source organism: uncultured Desulfobacteraceae bacterium (assembly GCA_964572695.1). Lineage (GTDB taxonomy): Bacteria > Desulfobacterota > Desulfobacteria > Desulfobacterales > CAZHA01 > CAZHAH01. The sequence continues at coordinate 17,789 of CAZNFS010000001.1, read as the reverse complement.
ATGTTTCGCTGTCCATTTTTATTGATCCAACCGAACTTATCTCTTCAGAATACACACACGCGATTCGAATCAGAATATAGCGCTTATGACACGATAAAAAATCCTATGATAATCCAGTTATTCTTTGAACATAAAATCTTCGAATTGTAAAATCCTATTTCAGGCTTAATGCGGTCACGAACGAATAATCATTCTTTAGAAGGGCACTTTTAGGATCAACTGCAATCGGCTACCATAACCGCAGTTGCAGTGGTCTCATTTCCAGTGGCGAATCCTGAATTTGCGTTCTAAATATTCAAAAAACGGATCAGCATCTCGCGCATCATAGATCCAGAGCATATATTTTTTTGCTTCCCCATCGCCATCTGAGGCATCAAGGTAATTAGATGGATAAATGAGGGCCGGGATTTTTTCGGTCGGGTAAATTGAAGCCAGATTCTGAATCGCCTTAGTAAATATCGCGGTCGGGAGATTTCCGGGGTCGATGATGATGGCCTTGATGCCGTTCAAAAGCTCGGACAAATTAAGCCCCAAATCGGTCTGATTCACCAAAAAAACAGCTTTAGACCTCCCATTTTGGGTCAGTGAGTAAAATTTCCATTTCCTCTGGAGGCCCGCCTGCCGATAAAGGCGCTGGGTGATCTCAGCACTTGATTGGCTCTGCTCCAGGTTCAACATATCCAAAAGAAGTCCGCCTGAATTTTGACTGTAAAACCGTCTCAGTTCTTGAAAATGAGATCTTGTGCTTTCCTCAAGTGACCATCCCGACGGGAGCTGGCTCTCTTCGGAGGTCGTTGCATAAAGGCGATAAGAAAAAAGATCCATTGAACAGACACTTGCATTGTTTAAAGATTTGGCAACCCCCCCGAAGACTCGATCGGGAAATTTGTTTTCAGGCCGGTAATAACAGAAGACGTAGTCCATTTTGGCGGAAGGGAGGCGATAAATGCCATTAGAATAATGCATGATCTGCTTTAGCACCACGACCCCGGCCTTTTTATCACCTTTGGCTCGCGCCGCGTGGTGATGAATCATCCATGAACGTTCATATCCCTTTACCATCGACATATGACCATAAATACGACCATTTTTCTGATAGGTAAAAGGGACGGCGATTTCCGGATTCTCCTGGTAAAGCGTTTGATAAGTCTTTTTAAATGCCTCGCGATGACCGCGTATCAGGCCGTATTTCCGGGGATAGATAAAACCGGTCGCAAAAAAGAATTCCCATAGTGCCGCCAGGTCTAATTTACCGGGAATACGTGCGTGGGGATCTTTGGCGTTGACCAAAATATTTGCCAATCGGTTATACGTATCGATATTCATATCCAAAACGGCAATCCCGCTGCGGATTTTTTTGTTTTCACCCATTATGCAGTAGATGACCTGTGCATCACACTCCAATTGCATCCCTCCCGGGAAGGCGATTTTCAGTTGCGGGATGACCATACCGGGCAGCAGAACCCGTTCATGTGCATCCTCATAAACGGCAAAGCCGCCGGTGGAGCTGTCGCTGGTCTCCAGCTGTATATATCTGTCCATAAACGGATGATCGAATTCAAGGACTGGAGCCGGAACCAATTCTTGGCGAAAGTTCCGGAAATGCTTTTTTGGGAAACGTTTGTATTTTCGATCAACGGGAGTTAGAACAATCTCCCTAAATAGCGGTTTTTCCAGTTGGCGAACATAGCGGCAGATACCGGAATAAAAAATCCGTTGATCCTTGAATAGATTCACCGTAATCGGTTTGCTCCAATCGAACCGATCAAAAGAACCGGACGGTTCGCCATTTAGGCGGATACAAAAACCAAATGGACTGAAATCTGCAAGATCACCTTTTGTAGAAAATCCACTTTGCGTCAATTGAACCGATATCGCCTTGGCGGTATGACGTTTTATTTGCCTTTTACCCGCAATGTGCCCGGCTTCGTTTATTTGAATGACAAGATGCTTTTTGTTTATGTCCACTAAGCTTGCCCGCACAAGGATGGCTGACTCCCCATCATCAATAATCAAGCACTCAAACCGCAACTTCTCAAACTCACTATTCTCCAGATGGTTTTCGGCCCATCGGCAAATGAAGGCGCACTCCCCGTACGGCTCCGGGCGCGCACGCAATAGGATCGGGCTCTTTTGCCCGCATTGGTGCAGGAGCACCAGCACAAACTGATCCATGAAATGAATATGATTAATGATGTTGGTGAGGGTCTTTGGGTCGACCGTATCGGTCTTATCCGATATTCGAATCAGATCTTCATTCTGGAAATAGTGATGCCCAAACCAGGCGTTTTTTAACGATCGAAACCCGTCCGTTGAAGGTTCTGCTTGAGAAATGTCTGTTGAATAACCCGCTTCCATTATAGCTCCTTTGTCCGAATTCTACCCGCTGCCGCCCCGATTCCATTGATAACTCCGACGAAAATTTCTCTCAAACCTCAATCCTATCCATAGTGCAACATCAATGCCAAAATCTCCATAGATGGACTCGGCGCAACAAAATCGAATTGAAATGGATTGAAATTCTCTTTATTTTCAGTTGCTTTTGCTTTTTTAAGGAGTATCACTAAAATGCGCTGTCTGAGAAAATCGCCTTTTAATTGCAGTAGCGACTTCGAAAATATGCACAACTAAATGTGCACCAATGCACTGTTTTCTGTGCAGTGTCTGAGGGATACATTTCTCTTCCATGGCATATCATCCTCGTGAAAGATCGTGAAAGTATTTCTCTAATTACCAATAACTACAATATGATGTGTCCTTTCATACCTTGACATACAATAACAATTTTGCCATACTTTAACCGGCCCAAATCTGGACAAGATCCATTCAGGGAGTTTTTTCTCTGTCTATAACAAGGCTTTTTCCCAACAATGAAAAAGAAAATCATCATATCCGTTTTTGTCTCCCTTCTCGTTGTTTTTGCAGGCAACCTCTTTGCTCAAAAGGAGGTTAAAAAACGGGGCATAGGGAAGGATCGCTCCAGACCGCCGGCTCTGGTTGAAGTAGCCCGGATCAAGAAAAAGACGATTCAGTCGACCATCGATTTGGTGGGAACCGTGGACAGTCCCAGGATATCAAATGTCAGCTCTGAGGTAGCGGGCCTCGTTAAAGAGATTCGCGTGAAAGAAGGGGATGAAGTCGAAGCGGGCGAGGTGATGGTTATTCTCGAAAATTCCCAACTCCTCATTCTGTTGAACGAGGCCAGGGCCGGCCTCAGACAGGCCTCTGAATACCTGAAGGAACTGCAAAGTGGTCCCAGGCCCATGGAAATTGCACGGGCAAAGGCAGCTGTGTCCGAAGCCCAAGCCCGGCTGACCAAAGTTGAGCATGACTATACGCGAAATAAGGAGCTTTACGATAAAAAAGTTATATCGAAAAGACAATTTACGAACTCAAATCTCGAAACAACAGCCGCACGGGAGCTTTATCAGCAGAGAAAGTCTGCCTATGAATTGATTGTGGCGGGGACTCGAAAAGAAAAAATCGCCCAGCAAAAGGCCAAGGTCAGGAGCATGTCGGCCAAAGTTGAGCTGATCAGGGAACAACTTCGCAAAAATTCTATCCGCAGCCCATTTTCAGGGGTTATCGTTAAAAAATTGGTTGAAAGCGGAGAGTGGCTCGAAAGGGGCCGTCCTGTCGTCCGTGTGGTTCAGATGGACCCGATCAGAATTGATATCATGGTTCCGGAAAAGATCATTTCTTATGTAAAACTGAATGACACGACCACGACCCGTTTCGATTCGTTGAATCCAGGCCATATGGAGGGTAAGGTTTCCGCCATTCTCCCTTTGGCCGACACCGCCTCACGAACATTTCCCGTGCGCATCACGCTCAACAACCCCCATAAAAAGCTGATGATCGGGATGATCGCACGCGTATCGCTTTCATACGGCCCCAAAGAGGAAGTGTTTCTTGTCCCGCAGGATGCACTGATTCTCACTGAAAGAAAAAAGATGATCGTCGTTTTAAGCGACGGCAATACCGCAAAGCCGATAGCGGTCCAAACTGGAAGAGTCATCGGCAACTTGATAGAAGTAATAGGAGATCTCAGGGAAAATGAACGCGTGGTTGTCAAGGGGAATGAACGGCTCCTCCCGGGGCAACCCGTTCAGCCGATCGAAGCCGACGGAGAAAAACCATAGCATGGATCCCATCCGCTATGCGATTCAAAGGCCTGTCACCGTTATCGTCGGCGTTCTTCTGCTGGTACTCTTCGGGCTAATCTCCCTTTTCAAACTCCCAATCCAGCTCACTCCGAACGTTGACAAACCCGAGATTACCGTCACGACCCGATGGGAGGGCGCCAGTCCTCAAGAGATCGAAAGAGAAATCGTGGAGGAACAGGAGGAAAGGCTCAAATCGATCCGCGGGCTAAAAAAGATGACCAGCACCAGTACCCGCGGCCGGGGAAGGATTACGCTTGAATTCCGTATCGGGAAGGACATGTCGCGCGCCCTTTTGGACACGTCCGATAAGCTCAGGCAGGTCCCTGAGTATCCCCAGAATGTGGACCAGCCGGTCGTGCAGACAAGTGCGACATCGGAATCCAGGGCCATCGCCTGGTTTATTCTGGAGAGCACACCACCGCGAGAGGATATCGCCACGTTTAACGATCTCCTTAAAAACATTGTGAAACCAAGACTCGAAAGGGTGACAGGGGTCAGCTCCGTCAATATCTACGGCGGCATCGAGCGCGAGGTCCACGTAGAGATAGACCCGGTCAAACTCGCCTCCAGAAACCTCAAAATGAGCCATATCCGGGAGGCCCTAACCAAACAAAACCTCGACATTTCAGGTGGAAATATCGACCAGGGGAAGCGATCCTACTCTGTCAGGACGGTCGGCCGCTATAGGCGTATCGAAGATATTTTGAAAACCGTTATCCTCAGAGACCGCACCCGCGTCATTTATTTAAGGGATGTGGCTACGGCGCGATTTGCATATAAAGAACAGAATTTTGTCGTTCGCACTCAGGGGGCCCCGACCTTGGTCATGAATGCGACCCGGGAAAGCGGGAGCAATGTCATTCGGGTCATGAAAGGGCTAAATAATTCCGTAAAGAGAGTCAATGCCGAAATATTAAAGCCAAAAAACCTCGAGCTTAAACAGGTATATGATGAAACGACCTATATTAACAGCGCCATAAATCTGGTGATCCAGAACATTTGGCGCGGAGGTATACTGGCAACAGCGGTGCTTCTCCTTTTCCTGGCGCATTTTAACAGCACCCTGGTGATCGGCCTTGCCATCCCCATCAGTATCATCGGTACTTTTCTCTTTATGGCCTTTTCGGGCAGAAATATCAATGTCATCAGCCTGGCAGGCATGGCCTTTGCCGTTGGAATGGTGGTCGACAGTTCTATCGTTATTTTGGAGAACATCTACCGTCATCTCCAGCAAGGTGAATCGCCACGGGAGGCCAGCTTGAGGGGGGCCCAGGAGGTGTGGGGGGCTGTTTTGGCCAGCACCCTTACCACCATGGCGGTTTTTATCCCCGTCATTATGATTCAGGAAGAAGCCGGGCAGCTCTTTCGTGATATTGCCCTGGCGATCTGCTTCGCAATCGGTCTTTCACTGTTGGTGTCGGTTTTTTTTATTCCCACCGTCTCAGCCCACCTATATAAAAAGGAATCAGGACGTATGCCGACATCGTGGAGATGGATCCGGTTCATCCATCGACTGGGTCGCGCTGCAAATGATTCTATATGTGCTATAGTCGCCTGGATCAACCGAAGCACCCTAAAACGCATCGCCCTGGTCTCCGGTCTTACCATCGTTTCCATCTATATGTCCGTCCGGTTTTTACCCCCCATGACCTATCTTCCGGCCGGCAACCAGAATTTGGTTATCGGCTTCTTGATTCCGCCGCCCGGTTACAGCCGTGAAGAATTTTTAAAAATGGGCCATCAGATTGAAAAACATCTCAAACCGTATTGGGAGGCGGAACTCGGGAGTAAGGCCGCTGCTGCTTTGGACGGTCCGCCCATTGATCACTACTTTTTCGTAGGCTTTGGTCAATCGGCATTCATGGGAGCGAGGAGCAAAGACCCCAATCGGGTGAAACCTTTGGCGAGAGTCATAAAGAAAGCGGCCTCCGGAATCCCCGGCACTATGGCATTCGCCTTCCAGAGGTCCCTTTTCGAAAGAGGGATATCAGGTGGTAATGCAATCGATCTTGAAGTTAGCGGCGACAATATGGAATCTATCAAGAAAGCGGGCGTCGTCCTAATCCCTGCCATTGCCGAATCCTTTGGATTTCCGCGACCGGATCCGCCAAATTTCAATCTGGGCGGCACCGAAATCATCGTTGAATTGGATCAGGAGAGGGCCAGCGAGATGGGCTTAAGCGTCCGGGAAGCGGGATTCATCGTGAGGACGATGGTGGACGGAACGGTTATCGGCGATTTTCGCGACAAGGACAAAAAAATCGACCTAAAACTCATATCATCCACGGGAACCGTAAAAAGCACGGGTGATCTCGACTCAATCCCCGTGGCGGTCAAGGATGGACGACTCGTTCCGCTTTCGTCTTTTGTCAATCTGATCAGGGCCGAAGGCTCCACCCAGATTAACCACATCGAAGAGCGGCGGGCCATAAAACTGGTCATCTCACCCCCTGCCGGGATTGAGCTTGAAACCGCCATGCGAAGACTTCAGGCAGAGATCCTTACCCCCTTACGAAATCGGGGAGCACTCCCGGGGGATGTCGATATCACCCTTGCCGGAACCGCGGACAAACTCACTTCGGCCCGCAAGGCCTTGCAGTGGAATTTTGCACTGGCGGTTTTGATTATCTATCTGCTGATGTGCTCCCTTTTCGAGTCCTTTTTATACCCCTTTGTCATCATGTTCAGCGTTCCCCTTGCGGTTGTAGGCGGGGTCGTTGCTCTGGCGGTTGTCCATTCCCTCACCGGGCAGCAAATGGACATACTCACTATGCTCGGTTTTATCATCCTCATCGGCGCTGTGGTCAACAATGCGATTCTGATCGTACATCAATCCTTGAATTTCATCCGCAACGAACTGATAGACCCCCAGAAGGCAATCCTTGAAGCCGTAAAGATAAGAATAAGACCGATATTTATGAGCGCCCTGACCAGCACTTGCGGCATGCTCCCGCTGGTCGTTTCACAAGGTGCCGGCAATGAACTCTACCGGGGTCTGGGTAGCGTTGTCATCGGTGGTATCCTGGTCTCCACCCTGTTTACCGTCTTCGTCATACCCTCTCTTTTCAGCCTCGTATTGTCATTGAAAAGGACAAAAATCCAGATTCCCGAAAAAAGACTGACCGGCACCACCCCGGATGGCATGTAGACCATGCGCTCACAGTTAGAAACGTATACTGCCAGGGTTTTCTCCAAAACAAAACCCCATCTCATTTATGCAGAAATGGGGTTTCAATAATTTGATCCATGACACCCTCAATACTGGGGGCTCAGAAGTTGATATTTTATTCTCCGAAAATTTGGCAGGTTAGAATATGGACCCGATCTACCGCCTTTGTTTTTGCCTCAAAACTGTTCGATCAAATTGGAGCTGTTGTAAGCGCATCCGATTATTCGTCGGGAACAAACGGAACGTTGATTCCCCACCATCCCTGTTCTTTAGCTTTTTGGGCGTCATCCGCGGTTGGATTTCTATGCCCGGACCAACTAAATTTCATATGATCACAAGTTTTGTACAGGGTATCATGTTTCCAGAACTCTGAATCGACGGCTAAAGTTCCGCAACCGGATAAGAACAGGACCAACATGGTTATTACTAACAGTTTTTTCATCTCTCCCCCCCCCTTTTACGTTAACGTTACCTTCAAATCCTCCCAATCGCTTTTGAAATCTACCCATACCACAATAATTAAAATATCTATAGGTGAAATCCAAATAAATTCATTCTTAATTTAGCGCTAATGTCATCCAATATGTTTTAAAACTATAAATTCTTGAAAAAATCGATTATAATTCACCCAAAATAACCTCAAAATCCATATATCCTTCGTTGACAGGGGTTTTCTGTCCCGATTCTATCGGAACAGCTGGACTTGGCTGAGCTCAGTCGATGCCACCCTCGGACGCCTTGGATCTACAGCATCCTCGACTTTTGCATCTTCGGGGTGTATAGATTTTTGAGACTTTTCAAGGATTATTTTAGGAAAAGGAGGGTAATTGCCATGCGTAATGATCTTTATTCAAAGGTCGTTTTGACTATCATTGCAATCTGTTTGATTGTGCTTTCTTTTAACTCTATTCCAAATGCCGATGCCAAAAAAGATGTTCAACAGGTCGACATCGTAAGCATTGGCGGAACATCCGTCTCGAAGACGCTTCCTGTAAATGTTGTTGGAGGTAAAGCCGGCCGGCCATAATCAGCACTGTTTATATGGGTCCAAAAACAAACGGGGCCGAGATTCAACCCCGTTATATCTATTTTATGGTACGCCCGGCAGGATTCGAACCTGCGGCCTACGGATTCGAAGTCCGGCGCTCTATCCAGCTGAGCTACGGGCGCAGAAAAAAATGGGGTGAGTGACGGGGATTGAACCCGCGACAACCGGGGCCACAACCCGGTGCTCTACCAACTGAGCTACACCCACCGTAACGGCGTTTTGGATCTATCCTGACGGATGCGCGGCACAGATTTTGGGCTGCGGATTAGAGGGTTGTTTGTATATCCGTCACCCTTTATCTGATAACCAGTGGCGACGCGAAACTAACACTTCGCCGAGTTGATTTCAAGTAGTTTTATTCCAAATCCGCATCGGCTTTTCCTGTCAAAAACTTGGTATTGACCCTCCCAGTCAACTTTAATAAGCTGGCGCATAGTCATAAATCAGATAGGATTTAATATGACCAGTTTTCATATGTTTGTTATTCGAGCCATCCTAGGGCTTGTGTTTGCCGTTGTTTTAACACGCTTTTTCTATCCCCATGCAAAACTGATCTACATTATTGGATTGGCCGTCATTTTGGTGGGACTGGCCTATTTTTCGGAATACCTGCGCAAACGCGGACGAAAATAAATGTCGCTGCAGAGCCGCAAAGAGCGCTGAGAACATGCATTTTCTTTGCCGCTGAGAGGGCGGCAAAGAAAAAAGATCATCCTTGCGGTCAATCAAAAATGAGGAGCAACCTCTGTGAAACAGATTATTCTCGGTACGGCCGGCCATATCGACCATGGTAAAACCGCCCTTATCAAAGCAATTTCCGGTGTCGAGACCGATCGGTTGAAAGAAGAAAAGGAACGCGGGATCACCATTGAACTCGGTTTTGCATCACTGGTTTTGCCCAGCGGCCAGCACCTCGGCATTGTCGATGTACCCGGACACGAAAAATTCATCAAAAATATGGTGGCCGGTGCCACCGGGATCGATATCGTCGCCATGGTGATCGCCGCCGATGAAGGTGTCATGCCCCAGACCAAAGAGCACATGGAAATTTGCACCCTTTTGGGCGTCAAGCACGGCCTTGTCGTTCTATCCAAGGTCGATCTTGTAGATCAGGAATGGCTTGAGCTGGTAACCGAGGATATCAGGGACTTTACAGAAGGAACATTTTTGGAAGACAGACCGATTGTGCCTGTTTCTTCTCTCAACGGTGAAGGAATACCTGAATTGCTAAAGACCCTCGATGATTTGAGCGCCGAAATTCCCAGCCGCCAATCAGCGGGTATTTTTCGACTCCCTGTCGACCGTGTTTTTACAATGAAAGGCTTCGGGACGGTGATCACCGGCACGCTGATTTCCGGTCTCACCCGCGTTGGTGACGTCGTGATGCTGTATCCGTCTCGGACTTCTTCCAAAGTCAGAGGGATTCAAGTCCACAATCGCAATGTCGACCAGGCCCAGGCCGGGATGCGGACGGCAATCAATTTTCAGGGTCTTGAAAAAATCGCGGTAAATCGCGGAGATGTCATTGCAGGCCGGGATGCTCTGAAACCGAGCTATATGATAGATGTCTCGCTTCATTTTCTGAAAAGCAACTCCAAGCCGATTAAAAATCGGACCCTTGTCCGTTTTCACACCAGCACCAGTGAAATCCTGGGGCACCTGATTTTACTTGATCGTAAGGAGCTGTCGCCCGGCCAGTCCGCGGCAGTCCAAATCAGGCTCAAGGCACCCGTTGCGGTGGTGCGGGATGACCGCTTTGTGATTCGAAGCTATTCTCCGGTCAGAACCATCGGGGGAGGCCAGATTCTAAACCCGATTCCCCGCAAACATAAGCGTTTTATCCCCAAAGTCGTGGAGGGATTGACAGCGCTTTCTAAAAGTTCACCCGCCGATGTCATTTCGCATCACGCCCGGGAATCGGGATACCGGGGCGTTTCCTTTTCTGATTTACTGATTATGACCAATCTGCCTGAGAAGGAGTTACAGAAGGTGATCCAGGAATTTCTTTCGACCCGCACCCTGATCCAATCGGATAAGGAAAAAAGAACTTTTATTCATGCGCACACACTTGAGAAACTAAAAAAGGATGTGGCTGGAAACCTGGGAAATTACCACCATGCCAACCCCCTTAAAGGAGGCATGCCCAAAGAAGAACTCAAATCAAAATTTCCGCCCACCCTCGGCGTTAAGCTTTATCATCTGATCCTCAACCATTTGAGTAAACACCGGGAAATTGTAGTCGAAGAAGATACGCTTCGGCTGTCCGCACACAAAATCGCGCTCAAAGGTGACCAGGCCGATCTCCGCCAAAAGATTTTAAGCGTCTATCGCACCGGTGGCCTTCAACCGCCCTATTTTAAAGAAATCCGCCAGGACCTCGGTATCGATCCGGAGTCGGCCAAAGATGTTCTTATGCTGCTTGTCGATGAAGGACAGCTCGTGAAAGTCAAGGAAGATCTTTACTTTTCTGCCGAAGCTGTAGCAGAATTGAAACAACAGCTAACCGATTTTCTCATACGCAACACCGAGATCACAACACCACAGTTTAAAGAGATGACGGGTGCCTCGCGGAAATTTGTCATCCCCCTGATCGAACATTTTGATGCCGCCAATGTCACCATCCGAATCGGCGATATCCGCAAACTCAGGGGCCGCTGACTAAGATAGCGGAAATTTCAAATCACAAATCTCAAATAACAAACAAATACTAATGACCGAAATCTCAAACAACTAGTCTGAAACCGAAAAAATGAACATCGAACGTCGAATGAAAGACAAAAAAGTGGAGTGATGGATAAGTGGAGTAATGGATAAAAACAAACACCGTATACGATTTGGAATTTGATGCTTGGAATTTGGGATTTATTTGGAATTTGGTGCTTGGAATTTGGGATTTATGATGTATTGGGTGATACTCTCGTGCCTCTGCATCCCTTCTGGGGTAAGAGCCCATCGCCCAGGGGTGTCGTCAATATACCCCTTCTCTCTCAGAGGCTCAATAATCTCATCCAGCTTCACCATCAGCGTTTTACCGAATACGGCCTGAAACCGATTCAAATCGATTCCCTCGGATTTTCTTAGCCCCAGATAGATCGTTTCGATTAGGCGCTGTTCCTCAGTCAGGATTTCCTGTCCTTCAAGAGGCAGAACACCGCTTTCGACCTCGTCGATGTAGCGTTCCGTATCAGAATAATTCCAGGACCGATTGTTCTTCACAAAGGAATGCGCCGAAGGCCCGAATCCGATATAGGGTATGTGCGACCAGTACTTCTGATTATGTTTGGACCGTGTTTCACTCGACCGGGCAAAGTTGGAAATTTCGTAATGGATATAACCCTGTCCGGTTAAATACGAAACGGTCGTTTCAATCATTTCGGCAACCGATCGGTCCGTTAGGGGGGCAAACCGCTTTGCCTCAAGATTCGCATATATCGGTGTCCCCGGTTCATAAGTCAGCGTATAGGCCGAGAGATGTTCGGGCTCCAATGCGATGGCAGTTTCCATATCCCGGAGCCATGAGGTTTTGGTCTGGCCCGGGATTGCATAGATGAGATCAAGGCCGATGTTATTAAAGCCGGCCCTGCGGGCCATTTTAAACGCTTTAAGCGCCTCTTGAGCGGTATGGATCCGGCCTAAAAACTTTAGATTTTTATCCTGAAACGATTGCACGCCGATATTGATGCGGTTTACCCCGACGTTTCGATAGTTTTTTAATTCTGCAGCCGTTACAGTACCCGGATTCACCTCTATAGTGATCTCTGCCGCCGGCATGATGGGAAACAACCGCTGAGCGGTATCTATAATTTCGTCGATCAAAGCCGCCTTGAAAAGCGAGGGGGTTCCACCCCCGAGGTACACCGTATCAAACCGCGAAAGTTCTGCGGCAACAAGTGTCATCTCCTGTTTCAACGCCGGAACAAATCTTTGCATCAAATCGAGGGCGGTAATGGAATAGAAATCGCAGTAGGGACATTTCCGACTACAAAAAGGAATGTGGACATAAATCCCCGCCGGCTCATGCGGCTCTGGCGGTTTTGAGCGATTCATTTTGATGTGTTCACTGTTGCAGTTTATTAGCTTAAACTGGATAATTGGGCGATTTCCTGCATGATGCGATGGACAAACTGATCGGCCGCGACTGAGGTGTCGTTATAGATCGGTGTCCCGAAGTTTATCTGCACCCGGGCCCTGATCCCGCCTTTTGGATATCGGATCCCAACCGGAATAAACGGCAGCGCAAATCGGGTTGAAACCATTCTGATCAGCCCCACACGTCCCGGTCCCATGTGCTCGTTATAATAAGTTCCTTCCGGGAATATAGCGAGCCCTTCTCCATATTTTAAAACCGCTATCATCTGCTTCAGCGCCCGGCGGCTTTCAATCGGCCGTTTGCGATTCAGAGGAATCCCTCCCAAAGCGGAAATCAGCCATTTATTAACCGGATTTAAGAAAAGCTCATGTTTGGCAACATAATAGAGGGTATACGGGGTGGCCAAACCAAGCAAAGGAATATCTTCCCAGCGCTGATGTTTGGGTAAAAGAATAAACGCTTTGTCCTGCGGCAGATTCTCCCTGCCCCGGATTTGAAGGTGGTAAAAGGGGTATAAGCAAAGCCCGATAACAACTCTCGCAAAAACAAGCAGGTAAGGATTGCTGCGTTCCATTACCGCCGGTAGGTCCCCGTCTTAAAGCGCTGGGCCAGCTTGGCACCTAAATGGAGCGCCTTTTGATTCAATTTTATAAAATCAGGCGGGATGCGGCTTTTTAATACTTTCATGATCGAGTCGGCAGCGACCAGATCGGTTAGCTCGACCACCGCTCCCAGCATACATACATTGAACACGATGGGTCGACCGATTTCATCCATGACGCTGCGGAAAAGCGGCAACTCTCGCTGCCGTGCATCCACCTTTTGTGCAATTTTAACGAAACGACTATCGGTGATAAGGAGCCCCCCGGGTCGGATTATGGAATAGTATTTATTGTACGCCGCCTGGGTCAGGCAAACGAGGATATTGGGCTGGATTACCTTGGGATAATGGATTTCGGAGTCGGAAATGATGACATCGCTGCGCGTTGCTCCGCCCCGGGCCTCGGGCCCGTAGGTTTGTGATTGAAGGGCATTCAAATTTTCGAACAGAACGGCAGCTTCGGCCAGTATGATGGATGCGGTAATGACGCCCTGCCCGCCGGATCCGGAAAATACCATGCGGCACCTTTCCATTAGGCTCTCCCTTTCATTGCGCGTTGAATAACCTTTTCATATTCATTGCAATACTCGGGCATTTCCTTTTGGATAAAGATGCCGCGTTCGATGAGATCGGGGTTTTTGGCTTTGGCTTTGGAACCGATCGGCGTGGTCTGACGTTTGTAAAAATCCATCATTTCAACGGCGCCGCCCAAACGGTTTTTCCTCCCAAAATAAGTCGGGCACTGGGAGAGAACTTCAACTACGGAAAAACCTTCGTGCAGGATGGCCTCTTTTAAAATATCGGTCATCTGCTTCACATGATAGGTTGTCGTGCGGGCTACAAAAGACGCCCCGGCCGACCTGGAAAGTTCGACGGGGTCAAAATCATGATCGATGTTTGCGTAGGGCGCCGTCGTGGCCATGGTCCCGTATCCCGACAACGGTGAAAATTGTCCGCCCGTCATGCCGTAGATGCGGTTATTCATGATGATAGCCGTCATGTCGATATTCCGGCGGGCGGCATGAATAAAATGATTCCCGCCGATCGCCAGGGCATCGCCATCACCCATGGGTACAATGATGTTCAATTCAGGACGTCCCATTTTAACGCCGGTGGCAAAGGCCAGGGCACGCCCGTGGATGGTGTGCAGGGTGTGAAAGTCCACGTAACCCGAAATCCTCGACGAACAGCCGATCCCCGACACCATGACAATTTCATTTCTGCTAAAACCCAGCTTTTCGATCGCCCGGATGAGACTATTGAGAACGATCCCGTGACCGCATCCCGAGCACCACATGTGCGGGAAAAATCGTTCCCGCAGGTACCCTCTGACCGCCATCGCCTAAACCCCCTTTCCCTGAACCAGTCGCATAATATTACGAATATCATCCGGGGTTATAAAAACCCCGTCAATACGGTTGGCCAAAAACACCTTCTCGGGATTTTCGACAGCCATCTTGACGGCATGCACGATTTGCCCCATGTTTAATTCCACCACCACAATGTAATTGGCACCGGCGCATTCCGCCCTCACCATCTCACCTGGAAAAGGCCAGAGCGTCTGAAGTTCCAGAAGTCCGATTTTCTCATTTCGGTTGCGGAGGTATTCGGCCACATGCAGGGCCGATCGGGCCGGAGAACCGTAGGCGATAAGCACACATTCGGCATCTTCCATAAAGTACTTTTTATAGCGTGTGATCTCATTGCGATTGTTTTCGATCTTGTCGGTCAGATGGCGCGTAAGCCCTTTGACAACATCGGGATTGTTTGAAGGAAACCCCCACATATCGTGAAAAAGCCCGGTTACGTTGTAGCGGTGAACGCCTCCGAAATCAGACATGGGCAGACGCCCATCTTCACGCGGCAGATAGGGGTGATAGTCCACCCCCTCCTTAACCGATGTCCGCAGTCGTTTTACCAGCGCAATTTCATCTTGCGCCGGAACAATCAACCGTTCGCGCATGTGCCCGACGACTTCATCAAAGAGAAGGATCACCGGCGTGCGGTACGTCTCAGAGAGGTTGAAGGCATCCACGGTCATGCTGAACACATCCTGGTGATTCGAAGCCGTCAAGGCGATAATGGCGTGGTCGCCATGGGTTCCCCATCTGGCTTGGTTGACATCACCCTGACTCACACTGGTCGGCAGACCGGTGGACGGGCCGCCGCGTTGGACGTTCACAATCACACACGGAATTTCGGTCATGATCGCATATCCTAAAGCTTCCTGCATCAGCGAAAAACCGGGCCCGCTGGTAGCGGTCATGACTTTGTTGCCGGTTAAAGAGGCTCCGATTATGGCGCAGACTGAGGCAATTTCATCCTCCATCTGCACAAACTTGCCTCCTTTTTGGGGCAGACGGCTCGACAGCAGTTCAGCGATTTCCGTGGACGGCGTAATCGGGTATCCGGCAAAAAAATCGAGACCGGCGTATAGTGCCCCTTCGACACAGGCTTCATTCCCCTGCACGAATTTGATGTTATCACCCATATCAATCCCTCTGGCTGAGCGCCTTTCTTCTATTCACACGTTACTTCAATGGCCAGATCCGGGCATCGAAGTTCACAGAGCTGACAGCAAATGCAATCTTCTTTACGTGCCACAACCGCCTTTTCCTTCTCATCCAGTTCCAAAACATTTTTGGGGCAAAAATGGATGCAGATCCCGCAGCCCTTGCACCATTCGCGGTTAATAAGATGCTGCTTTAACTTTGGTTTTCCCATACGGAAATTCCCTTTGCTTGCCTGTGATAACTCTTTTTACGTTTTAAAGCTGGAATTGTTTCATTTAGCACGTTTAAAATCAAGTTTTTTACTTATCCGTCCGGATCCAGCGGACACTGTTGGAGCGGCATTGGGAACAGATTCGTTCCGTATCCCGTTCCAAAGAGGCGGTCCAATCCAAACCGCAGCGTAAACATGCAAATTGGACGCTCCGGCCTTCCTCCCCGCTCTTTGGATTCCCCGGGCCGGGCACGCGGGATTTGGCCAGGGCTGTACGGCTCTCCTCGATTTCGACCGGGGTGATGGTCAGGCGTTTTTCTTCAGCCGCCTGCATGGTGTCCTGCCACCGGACCCCTTCGGCCGCCGAGCACCATTCCAATAAGAGTCTGTCCGGGCGCACACCGGCCTTTTCTAGCCCGTCCCACAGACCATCCAGACGTCGCACCGTATTGCGGTTGGCATCGATATAGTGACAATCGGTAAAATGGCAGCCGGATACCAACACCAGGGGAGCCCCTTTTTTAAACGCATACCAGATAAATTCGGGATTCACCCGGGCCGAACACATCGTCCGAATAATACGTGCGCCGGGCGGATAAGCCATGCGGCTGACACCGGCCGTATCGGCACCGGCATAAGAACACCAATTGCAGGCAAACGTAACGACCTTCTCAAGCGGATGGGTCTCAAGAATCGCATCGATCTGCGCATAAATTGCATGATCCGAAAAATGGCGCATTTCGATGGCGCCGAATTTACACTCCGCTGAACAGCTTCCGCACCCCAGGCATGCCGCTCCGATGACACGCGCAACCTGTTTTTTCTCTGCAATGATGGCACCCACCGGGCAAACCTTGGTACACTGCCCGCATTTATTGCAGATATCCTCATCCACTACGGCCGTAATCGCTTCCACGGCAAATTTTTTCTTGTTCAGCAGGGTTGCCGCCCGGGCACTGGCAGCACCGGCCTGGGTAACGCTCTCGCGTACATCTTTGGGAGACTCTGCGGCACCGGCAATAAAAATGCCCTTGGTCGGCGTATCCACCGGGCGGAGTTTGGGATGGGCTTCCTTTAAAAATCCGCTGGGAGACTTGGACAGGCCTGCCAGCTGACGAACCGCTTCCGTTCCGGTGGCCGGTGTTGCGCCGACCGCCAGGACCAGCATCTCAAATTCATGGTCTTCCAAGCGGTTGGCGGTCGTGTTCTCGATCGTCACCCTCACATTCCCGCTGGCGGGATCTTCGCAGACCTCACCGGGAAGACCCCGAATATATCGAACCCCGCTCCCCCGGGTGCGCGTCAAGAGCTCTTCAAAGCCTTTGCCAAAGGCCCGCAAGTCCATGTAAAACACCGTAATTTCCGTGTCCGGGTAATTGTCCTTCAAATATTGGGCGCCCTTGATGGTATTCATACAACAGATATTGGAGCAGTACGGGTTGCCGCGGTCCGGATCATGGGTACGGGAGCCGACGCATTGCACAAATCCGATCCGTTGCGGACGTTTTTGGTCTCCAGGTCTTCCGAAGTGCCCTTCCAGTGGTCCCCCCGTGGAAATCAGGCGTTCAAATTCCATACTCGTGACTACGTTGAGGTAGCGCTGGTAGCCATATTCATCAATGGCAGTGGGGTCATAAAGATCCATTCCGGTGGCCATGATAATGGTACCGATGTCGATGTTGCTGATGGTGTCCTGCATGTCAAAATCAATGCAGCGTTTCTCGCACGCTTCGATACACTTGCCGCACGCGATAGGGTTCTGTCCCAGGCATTCTTCGGCCGCCACGATGTATGCCGATGGAACCGCCTGCGGAAAAGGGATATAGATGGCATTGCGGCTTCCCAGACCCATCTGGAATTCATCCGGTACGACCACCGGACAGACCGCGGCACAATCGCCACAGGTGGTGCACTCACGCTCTTGAACGTAACGTGCTTTTTGGCGAATGCGGGCCTTAAAATTCCCCACATAACCGGAAACGTCTTCGACC